>CAIVQI010000175.1 GCA_903908015.1 uncultured Bacteroidota bacterium | reverse complement strand
GATCAGGCGCGCAGCAGCTTCAGCCGTTCCCCCTGTGGCGAGTACATCATCCGTTAGAGCCACCCGCATACCTGGGGAAAGTTCGTCGCGGTGCATTTCCAAGGTTGCGCTTCCGTACTCCAGTTCATACGACTCCTGAAGGGTCTCGAGGGGGAGTTTGCCTTTCTTGCGCAACATCACCAGCGGAATCCCCAATTCTAGGGCGATAGGCACAGCCATCAAGAATCCGCGGCTTTCTACGGCAGCCAACGCTTCAGGGCGGTAGGCTGCGAGGCGTCGACTGGCGTCGTCGATGACTTCCCTCAACAGCAGAGGATGTTTAAAAAAGGTCGTAATGTCCTTGTACATTACCCCAGTTTGGGGAAAGTCGGGTACAATACGAATGGCGCTTCGCACCTTCTCTTCCAATGTCACCATGGGCGTTGTTTAGCGGGGGCAAAATACGACTTGTGGTCATCTTGCGCACCTATTCAACGCTTCAATTGATGCTCATACAGCCGAACCCAATCCGCTACACTCATTTGGCGGGCAAGGTCCTCGATCAGGGCAAAGGGGATGGACTCAGGTTTTTTGAAACGGATGCAGCTTTTGCCCATATCGAGCTTTAGTCCCGCGGCTTGAAGGGCCCACTCGCGGGTGAACCAGTCCAGCAGGGGCGGATGCGCATATAGCCCCATGTGGTAGAGGGCCAGAAAGTTCTTCTGCATGGCAAGACTGATGAAGGGAAGTGGTTCGGCTGGCCTGCAATGATAACCAGCAGGGTACAGCGCATGGGGAACGACAAAGGCGGGCATTCCGTAACTCATTGCCTCTTCAAACCCTGAAGGAATATTGCGCCCGATGCTCGTCCTCATCTGTTGAAAGGCAGTTAACCAAGGCTCCGGGATCCCGTTTTGATACGCGTCAATTTCAGGTGATGCCTTCATGTCGGAAAAAAAATTTAGTTCGAATATACCATATCCCAATGAATGATCCTATGACGACAAGGTTGTTATTCTTGACTTGGCCCCCTGCCGAATACGAATATTGCGGCTTCACTTTAAACCAAAAACCATGGAAAACACCCAGCTTCCCCCCAAAATTCTTCACTATTATTTAGTGGCCGATCGAAGCGGTTCGATGAAAGACCAGATCGATGAGGTACGCGATGAAATCAACAGAAGCCTGTTGGAACTCAGCAGTTCGGCCAAGGAGTCGAACACCAACATTCGCCTACACCTTCTCGTGTTCAACAATCAGCTTGAATGGCTTTATACGGGGCAGAACATTGAGCAATTCAGACCGCTCACCCCACGGGAATACAGCGCCGGTGGCAATACAGCGCTATTTGATGCGGCCGGACAAGCCATCGAATGGGCTGCAAACGCCATAGATGGACCTATTGACCCCGAAAAGGAAGAGGTGGTCATTATGGTATTTTCAGACGGTATGGAAAATTCATCCCGAAAATATGATTCTCAAACCTTTTCCCGCCTTGTTGAGCGCCACCAGAATGAGCCCGGCTGGACCATCACCTTCAGCGGATGTGATCTTCAGGGCGTTTTACAAATCCGTTCATCCAACTGGCGGACAGACAGGATGATTCGTTATGAAATGCATGAAAAGCAAAGAGCGATGCAGGATGGGAATGAGATTCTGAACGAAAATGTTCGTTACCGCAAGAAGCTCTACCAAATGGTGTATAAAAAAGACTTCAGACTGCCTGAAGACGAGAAAAAGATCGACACCCCATAAAGCCACCCTAATAAACCCGCTTTCCCCGCGCCCAGGTACCCAATACCCGGGCGCGACGGATTTCGGGGAAGCTTGCCTGCATCAGGTCAGTGTCGAGCCACACCAAATCAGCATTCATTCCTGGTAAAAGCCGCCCACGTTCATCTTCCTCGAAAGCAGCACGTGCCGCCCAATCCGTCATCCCTCTGAGGGCCTGACGCCTGCTGAGCGCCTGATTGGGGAGAAATCCTCCTTTCGGATAACCCGCAGAATCGGTGCGAAAAACGGCTGATAAAAAGGTTTTGAGTGGACTAATCTCTTCGACTGGGAAGTCGGTGCCGAGGGGCAGCCAGCCATTCAGCGAAAGTAGGTCTCGGTATGCATAGGCATGCGGTAGACGGTCTGGACCCAGCCGATCTCCAGCCCAGTACATGTCGCTTGTGGCATGGGTGGGTTGAACGGAGGGCACAACCCCGACAGAACGAAACACTGCGCGGTCATCAGGATTTACGACTTGAGCATGTTCGATCCGCCAGCGTGCAGTGGCAGGATGGGATCCGGTCGACTGTGCATAGGCCAACAGGCTGCGGCTGTAGAGTTGAAGGACCGCTCTGTTCGCTGCATCGCCAATGCAATGCGTGTTCATTTGGTAGCCCGCTTGCGCCAATAATGGGGCATAAAAGGCAAGGGTATCGGGCGATGTCACCCACAACCCGATATGCCCCTCTCGGTCGTGATAGGGCTCCAAAAGTCGTGCGCCGCGCGAACCCAGGGCGCCATCAGCAAAAAACTTAAAACTGCGGATGTGCAGTTGTTGTCCGCGGTAGGGGGGGCGAGACAAATACCGGACAAGCTGATCGGGGGTTGCGCTCACCATCGCATATACCCCCATACTCAATTTGTTTTCGCGTTCGAGCATCCGGAGGGCTTCCAATTGTTGCTCGTCGAGTCCAGCATCATGAACACTGGTGAGTCCCACGGCGTGGCAGGCGCGCTGTGCCGCCATAACAGCTTTTTTCCAAGATTCAATGCTGGGTTTTGGGATCTTGGCCTGGATCACGTCTGCCGCATTGTCAATGAGTACCCCCGACAGCGATCCATCCAGCCGTTTCAATGCTTCACCCCCTGAAATACGCTGACTTGCACCCTGTGCCGCAGCCCTGTAGGGCCTGTCAAGCCCACTATTTTTGTCTCCATTGGCAAGCTTGGTGGGGGCAAGCTTGGTGGGGGTAAACTTGGTCGTGTTTCTTCCCATGAAGTGCGTACCATTGACCTCAAACTGTGTTGTGCGCAGGGCATATTCATTCACCACTACGGCGTGACCGTCTACACGCGACAACAATACTGGTCGGTTGGGAAATAGGCTATCGAGCAACGCCCGATCCGGGAATTCCTTCACCGCCCAGTCGTTTTGATCCCAACCTCTTCCAATCAACCAACTCGTGTCACCGGGGTTTTTGCGGTATGGCAACAGTCGTTCAACCACTTCATCCCACGAACGGGTGCCGCGCAGATCCACTTCACCCAAACTTTTTCCGTAGCCCACAAAGTGACAATGGGCATCGATGAAACCCGGGTATAGGGATCCACCCTTCAAATCCACACTGTCCTTGAACCGATATCGAATGAGCATGGTGCGCAGGTCACCCGCATCCACCACCCGACCTTCTGTAACGGCCAAAGCCTGCGCCTGAGAAAACGCAGAATCCAAGAGGTATACAGTGCCGTTGAAATAGAGGCAATCGACCTCCATTTTATCGCGACAACCCAGCAGATATAAGGAGGAAACCAGCAGGAATGCACGAAGAAAGCGTCTCATCAGCCCATTTCTTATTTAAAGGTGATGATTTCCGTGCTGTAGGGTGCCACGGTGGTCACGAGCGTGGTATCATTGGCCATGGCCAGTGGATTGCCGAGGTGTCCCATGATTTCATCGCGACGAAAATGAGCGGGCACAGGGATTTGGAAGGTTTGCTCTTCAGCGCTTCGGTTGATGCACACCACGGCACCCTCCCCAAAATAGTTGCGCATAAACGCCAATCGGTTATCGTCCGTTTCCACGAGTTCCGTTTCCCCATAAGTCAGCGCCATGCTTTGTCCACGGACTCGGTAAAGGGTTGAAAGGTGGAGACGGGTGCGGATTTCCTGGTCGGAGAGATCGGTGAACCGCATCGGCCGACGGTTGTCGGGGTCGCCCGCGCCAGGCATTCCGATGTCGTCGCCGTAGTAGACCACCGGCACCCCCGGAATCGTGGTGATGAACGAGAGCAGTTGCCTCAGTCTTGGATACCCCAGGGTGTCTTTGATCTGGATGTCGCGACCCCAGCCGGCGGCGCGGTCGTCCTCATCAAAACGCAGTGCGCCCGAGGCATAGGTAATGAAGCGCGCCAGGTCGTGGTTGCCCGAAATATTGCCCATGAGGTTGTGGTGGCCGTAGTAGCGCATGCTCTCATCGAGCGACGACCACAGGCGGCTGAGGGGTTGCTGGTCGTTGGCCAGCATACTGCGCGCGTCGAAGTAGAGGTTGAAGTCAAACTGCGCATCAATCATGCCGCTGCCAATGTACTGACCAATCAGTTCGCGGCTTCCGAAGGTTTCGCCGATTTGGTACAAAGGCCGGCCGCGTGACTTCACCACGCGGGTTTTGAGCTTATGCGATAGCCTGCGCCAGAAATCTTCGGGGATGTGCTTGGTAGCATCGTGGCGGAATCCATCAAAATCGTATTGGGTCATCCAAAAGAGGGCGCTGTCGCTCATGGCTTCGGCCACTTCGGGCCGCTCCAGGTCGAGGCTCGGCATAAACGTATCAAACCAGGTGGTGAGTCGATGCTCATCCCAAATACGGATGTTCTTGCGGCCATCCGGAAGGTCGAGCGGTGTTTTCCAATCGGGATGTTGCTGCATGAGGGGGTGCTCCTGGTGCACGTGGTTGGCCACATAGTCGAGCAGCACCCGGATGCCGTTTTTGTGCGCCACATCAATCAACGTCTTCAACTCCGCTTCCGTACCCATGCGGGGGTCGACCTGCGATGAAGAAGTGGGCCAGTAGCCATGGTAGCCAGAATAGTATCTACGGGGCTCGGGCCATTCTTGGTAAGCCCCGTCGGGGTTGCGGCCAATCGGGGAAATCCAGATGGAATTCACCCCCAAATCGCGGAAGTAGCCGCTCTCGATGCGGTTGATGATGCCCGCTATATCTCCTCCCCAATAATTGGCCCGTGGATGCACCCGCGGGTCGTTGACCGGACGGTCATTGGTGGAATCGCCGTTGAAGAAGCGGTCCACAAACACAAAGTACATGCGCTGTTGGTGTAGGTCGAGTTGACCAAGACTATCCGCCTGCATGACCACTTTTCCTTTTTGTAGGGGGATGAGCAGGTCGTTCGATTCGCCCGATTCGTTGTGGGCATACACGCGAAGATGCGATCGCTCAAGGCCGAAGGCCTCTTTGGGGATGGTCAGTTGCACCACGCCAGAATCGCCCTTCAGCAGAAAAGCATCAGGAAGTAGGTGATTTTCCCAAAAAACGAGCAATTTTCCTGGTGCACGGTCCAGTCCAATGAGCAGTTTGCCCTCTGGGTCATCCAGCTGTCGGATGGTACGCAAGCGCGGCAGGAGGTTGGGGTCAGTGGCCTTCACCTCCAGCAGTGAATTGAGTCCACCTGCACCATTGTCACGCTGCAAGGGGTTGTCGGGGTCTAGCATCCAGGTGCCATCGACCACAAACTGGTAGGGATAAAAGCCCGGGTCGAGGTTCAGGTCGATGCGAAAGCTACCCGCCACGGCGGTCATCGGACTTTTTGTGGGGTTCCAGCCATTCATATCGCCCACGAGGCTCACCGCATTCGCCAGGTCTTCTTTGGGGGTATAGCTCAGCACAACAGTTTGTTTGCGCGAACGGCGCAACAGAAGGTCGTAGCGCGACGACCCGCAATTTAAGGCCATCGTCGAAAGGGTTTGGGTGATGCTATCCGGGTGGAAGAGCCACATTTGGCTACTATCCGCCGATAAACGCCCTTCGAATCCTTCAGGCAAGGCCCAACTGCTGAGGCTGCCCGGGTTATCGAGGTAGTCCGATAAGAACAATAGGGTACTGTCAGCATTTAATTGCACGGGCGACGCCAGTCCGGTGATGTGGTCACCCGTAGGAATGGGCGCCATTCCCTTTTTGCAGCCAGATAGAATGGGGGCTGTCCACAGCGCCACAAAAAGTAAACGAGAAAAAAATCGGGGGATCCCTTTGGAGAATACTGTTTTCATGGATTTAATACGATTCATGAGTGGTCATTCAGATAAACCGTGAAAATACCAATTCTAATTGGGTATTTTTGTCCGATGCGAATGCTGCGCCTTTTTTCAGCCATTGTGGTCGCTGTTTTGACGGGAACTCTTGTGAACAGTGCGCTAGTAACATTGGGTCATAGGCTTATTCCACTACCCGGAGGTTTGTCGGGCAATACTCCTGAATCACTCTACGCGTCTATTCCTTTGATGCACGCCGAGCATTTTGTGTTCCCTTTTCTGGCGCATGCCTCAGGTAGTTTTGTAGCAGCTTTGTTGGCTACGCTCATCTCACGAAACCGCAATTTCTGGCTCCCAGCTATTTTTGGGGTACTGTTTATGGCGGGGGGCATCTATATGGCCGTTATTCTGCCCGCTCCGTTTTGGTTTGAGGCTGTTGATCTCGGCTTGGCCTATTTGCCCATGGCATGGCTTGGTCATCAACTGGCTCTTCGGTGGATGCCAATCACCGCATAATTATGCCCCTCGAATCCTATTTTTCAGAAGATACGTTGCGGTGGTTTGTCATCCCATTATTGATTTTTTTGGCGCGGCTCACGGACGTCACCATTGGTACCCTTCGCCTTATTTTTACGGCGCGTGGTTTGCGACAAATTGCTCCAGTATTGGGGTTTTTTGAAGTGCTCATTTGGATTGTGGCGATGTCGCAAATCATGCGCTACGCCGACAATTGGCCGAGCTACCTGGCATGGGCTGGGGGATTTGCCGCGGGAAATTATACAGGACTCAAGATTGAGGAGCGGCTTGCTTTGGGTAATTTGTTGTTACGCGTCATCACCGCCCTACCCGCCGATGAATTGATGGAAGCCCTGCGCTCCCGGGGTTATGGCGTCACCCTCCTCGGTGCACGGGGAAGTCAGGGTGATGTGAGCGTCCTGTTTACCCTCATCAAAAGAAAAAACCTGCCTGATGCGCTGACGCTCGTGCATGCGCACAATCCCAACGCTTTTTACACGGTAGAGGACGTGCGCCACACTTCGAGTCATTCACGCTAAGACTGCTCCTATCCGCCATCGTGTT
>CAIVQI010000174.1 GCA_903908015.1 uncultured Bacteroidota bacterium | reverse complement strand
AGGGGCCGATAAAAACGCCTTGATGATTTGTTCTGTTTGTCGCTCCGAGGCCCGCCAGGACTCCTCCAATTCCGCAAACGCAGGGGGAAGGTGCAACGATTGGTTCCACTCATGCAGGCTATAGGCCAAGGGCAGGAGACCGGCTGCCAACAGGGGGGTAAGGCCATAAACTGCCGCTGGTACAGTCCGCAGCTTGATCAGGGGGTTCGCTACATCGTTGTAGTCGAAGTAGTACAAGAAGATCAGGGCCGGAAAAACAAACATGCACATCTGCATCACCCCCTGCGACAACCAATACAGGGGCAAAAGACGTTCTGGTGTCGGGGAATCAAGGCCCATGGCATCCAGAGAAAATCCCGTTAAGGCCGGCGCCAGGTAAAATAGAAGGACCGTGCCCGTTAAAGCCAAGCCCACACAGAGCCCGATTAGGAGGAACAACTGCGCCACAGGATGTTGCTCGCGGAGGGGCGTATTCAAAGTAAGACCATATTTTAGGTAAATTTACGCGCTTTTTATTCCGATGGTACGTATTGGCCCGCTCGAACTGGGCGAATTTCCCCTGCTCCTTGCCCCAATGGAGGACGTGAGCGACCCCCCTTTCCGTGCTGTTTGTCACCGCAACGGAGCCGACCTCATGTATACCGAGTTTATATCCTCCGAGGGACTCATCCGGGATGCCCACAAGAGCGTGCAGAAGCTCGATATCTACGAATACGAGCGCCCGATGGGCATACAGATATTCGGGGGCGAACGCGAGGCCATGCTGCAAGCGGTCGACCGTGTGGTTCAAGCGGCCCCCAATTTGATTGATATCAATTACGGTTGCCCAGTCAAGCAGGTTGTTTGCAAAGAAGCTGGATCGGGCATGCTTCGAAACCTGCCCAAGCTCCTCAGCATAACGGCCGATATGGTGCGCCGAAGCCCGCTGCCCATCACCGTCAAAACCCGATTGGGCTGGGATGAAGACTCCAAACATGTGGTGTACCTGGCCGAGGCCTTACAGGATATTGGCGTTCAAGCCATCGCCATTCACGGACGCACCCGGGTTCAGATGTATAAAGGACAGGCCGACTGGACACTCATCGGGGAGGTCAAAAACAACCCCCGAATGCACATACCGATTTTCGGGAATGGCGACGTCGACAGCCCGGAAAAAGCGCTCGCCAACCGCAACCGCTACGGGGTAGACGGGATCATGATTGGCCGGGCAGCCATTGGGTACCCCTGGATTTTCCGCG
Organism: uncultured Bacteroidota bacterium; assembly: GCA_903908015.1. Classification (GTDB taxonomy): domain Bacteria; phylum Bacteroidota; class Bacteroidia; order UBA7662; family UBA7662; genus F1-60-MAGs140. Next base: position 1,325 of record CAIVQI010000174.1, on the reverse strand, counting down.
AAATCAAACATTTTATGCGAACTGGCGGTCAGCTTGATCCGCCCGATACCGCTGAGCGGGTACGCACGTGCCTCATCCATTTCGAGCGTTCCCTGCAATGGAAGGGCGAAAAATTGGGGATACTGGAGATGCGACGGCACTATGCACCCTACTTCAAAGGCTATCCCGATTTCAAAGAGTACCGTATGCGACTTGTACAAAGTCTGGATCCCCACGAAATCAGGTCCATTTTGAATGACATCGACCAACAATACGCGGGCTTTCGTTTGCAAGCAGGGAGTCCAGCCGAACAAACCACCGAAAATCTGGCCGATTTTCCAGATTAGTTCAAAATCTCGTTGCTTCTGATTTTTTTCAGGGGGTTAAATGAAATTGTTGCTTCTGAGCTTTTTAAGGGGGAAGTAAATGGTCCGAGCGGCAATAGACCGACCAAAAATCATTCATCGGGCAGCTCCTCAGACGCCCCATCGATAAAACGGCGGTAGCGCGCACTCCCGGCCAGCAATTCATCATGGGTGCCCTGGGCAACGATCTGCCCACGGTCCAGTACAACAATCCGGTCGGCATGTTGAACCGTGCTGAGCCTGTGGGCAATCACCAACGAGGTTCGGTCAACCATAATGCGCGCCAAAGCAGCCTGAACCCAGCGCTCCGATTCCGTATCGAGGGCCGAAGTGGCTTCATCCAAAATAAGTATGGGGGGATTGCGGTAAATGGCTCGGGCAATACACAAGCGTTGCCGTTGACCACCACTCAGCAAATGCCCACGATCACCCACAGGCGTGTCGTAACCCAGGGGAAGAGCCTCAATGAAATCATGGGCGTAGGCTACCCGTGCAGCCTCTTCGGCCCGTGCACGGTCGGGTGGTACATCACCAAACGCGATGTTGGCCAATACGCTGTCATGGAACAGGAGGCTATCCTGACCCACTATACCCAAAAGGGCACGCCATTGGGTTAGGCTCAAATCACGAATATCGACTCCATCAACACATATCTTGCCCTCCTGTGGGTCCATGAACCGTGGAATGAGGTCGGCCAAGGTGCTCTTACCACTGCCCGAGTGCCCGACCAAAGCCACGGTCTGCCCTTTTTTGATCTCTAGCTTGATGTTGCGCAGCACCCATTCATCCCCATACCGGAAACCCACACCGACCCATTCAATCGACTTGTTCAGGGTGTGGATGGGCACAACCGGCACATTCTTTCGCTCTTGTACGGCATCCGTTCGGTCCAATAAGTCGAAAATCCGATCCGCTGCTGCCAGTCCACGCTGAATGTTGGTGAACGCCGCGGTCATCGCTTTCGCAGGCGGCAGCAGCTGT
>CAIVQI010000173.1 GCA_903908015.1 uncultured Bacteroidota bacterium | reverse complement strand
GGCTCTACTCTGAATATGGTTTAGGAATTAGGGGAGGCTTATCGACGCCGCAATGGGCGCTGGGACTGGGGTTGGATGGACACGGGCGACAGATTGAGCGACGGTTCCGAATATGGCCCAGTATATGTGCCGGACTCAGTCTATTTTTGACGCCAAACACTAGTTTGCACATACGGTCCTCCTTCCTGGCCAAACAAAGCCCCGACGACCCTCTTATTGGAGACGGCTTTTCTTCAGCCTGGCTCATCAAGCATAAAATGGGACGAACTCAGATCATGGGGTTCATGCAACAATGGGAGACCAAGGGTTGGGACACAGGAATCGCTTGTTTGTTTGGTTTAAGCCCAGAATGGGAAGCAACTGCCTGCGGGTCCGCGGTGGGAAGGCGGTTCAGCATAAGCTTGCAAGGTCTGCTTAAAAGTTGGCGAATTTCAGCTTCAGGCATGATATCACCTTTACCCCTTCCAGGCACACTCATAGACCTGCAATACGCCTCCGGAATTCGATCTCCCTAACCCGCCATGCCCAACACTCTATGCATCCCTCGCTGGCTTGTTCCATTCATGCTGTTTCATGGGCTCTCATGGACAATTGCTCTGGCCCAAGTCCCGGTAAGCGGATCCCGCCCCCAATCCGGATCCCCCGAAAGGCCATCTGCGCCCCTGGGCGACGACGCCCTTTCAAATGAGGAGGCCCTTGATTTGCCCGACAATCCTGATTGGATACCCGTTGAACAGCGCGACGAACGAATGATGCAGTTGGATGATCAGTTTTCGAACCCAAAGTCTATGAACCTGTGCCGTGCCTCATGGGATGAATTGGTGGGATCGGGCCTGTTATCCGCGCTGCAAGCCAGCGCTTGGGTTGCATTTCGTCGGATTTATGGTTGTCCGATGGCTTGGTATGAGCTACAGGCCGTTGATGGCTTCGACACCCTGTTCATCCGATCCCTCCGCCATGGGGCAACACTCGAATCAAACATCAGCTTCCATACATTGGACTACAGCCTGCAACATGGGCGCGCAAGCCTTATGCTGCGCAGTAGTCGGAGTTTATCTGAATCACGCGGCTACGAGGCTGGTAGTGGAAATAATCCTGGACTCAGTGCCTATAGGGGTGGGCCACAAGCACATTTATGGCAGTTGCGGCATACAGGCTACAGGCATCGCCTGGTGTTGAGCATCCCGAAGGCCCAAGGTGCGTACGGTATGGGCAGATTAGGCGGTGGGGTGATGTTGAACGCCGATCGGGGCCGACCCCGAAGCACTGAATTGGTACTGGGCGACTACCATCTGCGGCTTGGAACCGGGCTTTCTTGGAATACGGGCATGGCGGGTTCATTGACTTCGGGGATCATGGGGATGCGCTGGATGGGCCAAGCGATTGGCGTGGCATCAGGTACCGCGTCATCGGTGAATCTGAGGGGCATGGCCGTTCAACAGGAAATGATGATGGGTATCCGATTATTGGCTTGGTCGGCACACCAGCGACCCGATGCCCGATTAGACTTTGGTGCAGATAGCCAGCAGGTGTTGATCAGCAGCCTAAGCCCTGGCGGAATGGCACGCACGCAAACAGAATGGCAAAGCCGAAGCAGCAGTTCGTTTCAATCGGCTGGTATTAGTGTGATGCATGAATACAAAAATATTAAAATAATGATTTATAGCAGTTTATATAAATATAATTTAGGATTCACTACAAAAAACCTGCCCTGGCCATCAGCGACAGCGCCGCCACAGCGAAACACTTTATCGGGACTCTCATACCAAACCTCTGGAAGGCGCTGGGAATGGAGCGGTGAATGGTCGCACAACAAGGCCAACGGAATATCGACGCTGCAGCAGCTTATCCTGACGCCGCATGCCCGTTGGCAAACAGCATGGATCGTACGGCACTTTGCCCATGGACACGCCCCGCCATACGCAGGCGCACTGGGCCGACAATCTTCAGCTGTTAATGAGCGGGGATTGAGCTGGATGATCCAGTGGTTGGGCAAGGGCCGAAGTCGAACGCTGTGTCTCGCCGATTCTTACCGACACCCCATGCCCCGTTTTGGTGCGCCCCTTCCGGCCCATGGCATCCGAATGAATATTCAGACTGAGTGGTGGCCCAACAGAGAACACCTACTCTATGGCCGCTTGGATTTTAGACAGGAATGGGGCGGCGAGTATACTGGTTTTGCGCTACCCAATTTATCCTATAACGAACAAAAATCCTGGGTATTGGGATGGAACCATCAGTCGAAATTACAACCCATCAGGGAGTGCCGAATCAGGATAGAGGGACGAACCAACACGACCAACCAAAGCACCTTTCCTTCCCATTCTGTGGCTCTATCTGCCCGGATCCGGTGGGTGGTGGGGTCCTGGCGTTGGAGCGTGCAACAGGCTTGGGTGAACACACAGGAGGGTACAGGACCATTCTATTTCTTTGAACCCGCACCTCGATTTGCATCAGGCATGATGTCGGTGTCTGGCAGGGCGCTCCGGCAAGTAATTATGGCTGAATACAGAATATCCCATGACTTACGTGCATGGATACGCATTGATCGCACACGCTACAGCGATCGGGAACATGCGGGCAGTGGCCTGGACATGACATCAGGACCGAACAGAGCGGGCTGTACCCTGCAGCTCCTGTACAATCTCTCAGGTCCGCGAAGTTTTACTCATGAAAAAATCGCTCATTGGCATGAAAATCCGCTACCGGAACCGATTCATTCCGCTCCAACAGATCCGAAATAATTCCATCCTTCAATCCGAGTCCGGATACCGTAATTTTGTTCACCCCAGAGGACTTCATTATCTGAGAATAGAGTGTGCAAGCAGGCAAAATAATATCAGCGCGGTCAGCGTTGAGGCCCCACATCTCCATTCTCTGCTTCAGGCTTAATGAACCCAAAATATCCTGCAGCGAGTCCAGCTGTTTGCGGGTGGCATACTTCCCTTTCTTTAACTCAAGCAAATCGAATACCTTATTGATATTTCCTCCGGTTCCCAAGACGTACTTCGGCTTATGGATTCGTATTTGGGTACGAAGCCATTGCCTTAGGTCTTGCATGACCTTGTCGGCCGTGCGTTCGCCTTGCAGCAAGCGCACAGCACCTACCTCAAATGACTGGCTTAGCCGCACACTATTGCCATGAAGCAAACTGATTTCTGTTGAACCACCACCTACATCCACCAACAGCACATTCTTTTCGGATGCAAGGAGGGCGAAGTGTGCCGAATAGATCAATCTCGCTTCTTCAGACCCACTAATCACCTCGAGCTTGATCCCCGTTTTCCTTTCGATGGCTGAGCATATGGCATGCGCATTTTTGGCCTCTCTTAAGGCAGAGGTAGCACATGCCCTATAATCCTGAACCCCAAACAAGCGCATCAGATCACTGAACACGCTGAATATTTCCAGGATTCGATCGGCTTTGGCAGACTCCACCAAGCCTGTTTTAAACACATCTTCCCCCAGCCTCAGTGGAATTCGAACAAATTCAAGCACTTTTACATCGGTATGTGCCTGTTTTTGGGGGAAAAATCGGCAGATATATAAGCGTGCCGCATTGGAACCAATATCGATGGCGGCTACAATCATCCTCTGTACATTTCGCTTCTTAGCATATCAAACATTTCAAATTGGGCGCGTATCTGGGGTCGCAGTTCGGGTTTAGGCTCAAGAGCGTTTAATCGCCTGCTCTTGACATTATCGCTCCATTGGATCAGGAGCATTTTTTTTAGTCTTTCCTTGTGCTGGGGTTGAATAATGGGAAATGCCACTTCAATTCTCCGGCTTAAATTTCGGTTCATCCAATCAGCAGACGCCAAATAGATTTTATCGCGTCCACCATGTCCGAACCAAAAGACCCGTGAATGCTCGAGGAAACGATCTACTATGCTGATGACCTCAATGCGTTCACTCATGCCCGGCACACCCGGTATGAGGCTACACATGCCCCGAATAATGAGTCGGATTTCGACGCCGCTTCGACTGGCCTCATAGAGCAGGCGGATCATGCGTTCATCGGTCAAACTGTTCATTTTGAGCATGATAAATCCCACTTTACCGGACCTTGCCCGCCGCATTTCATCGAAAATTAAGGCTTCTAACTCCATTCGCAGGTGTATGGGCGCCACGAGCAATCGGCGAAAAATGAACGACCCAGTCGGATTCTCGATGAATTTGAACAACCTCAATACTTCCGCGGTCATACTTTGATTGGCTGTGAGCAAGCCGTCATCGGTATAAAGCCGCGCAGTTTGCCGGTTGTAGTTGCCCGTGGACATGTGCGCATAGCGTCGAACACGTCCATGCTCAACGCGGGTAACCAGACAAACCTTGGCGTGAATTTTTAAACCCAGCTCACCTAAAATCACACGGGCACCAGCATCTTTGAGTCGCTCTGCCCAATATAGATTATTTTCCTCATCGAAACGAGCCTGAATCTCTACAACAGCCGTGACTTTCTTTCCATTCATGGCTGCGGTGATGAGGGAGTTCACCACACTGGATATCCGCGCCACCCGATATAAAGTGATTCTGATGCTGCGTACGTGTGGATCGATCGCCGCTTCCCGAAGAAATCGAAGCACGTAATCATAACTATGGTAGGGATGATGAAGCAATTGGTCACCCCCGCGAATCACATCGAACAACAAACCCTCCCCATCGAGCGAGGGACAAGGCACAAGCTGGGGAGTGGGATAACGCAAATCGGGACGACTGAGCTCAGGGAAATCTGAGAACTGGCTAAAATTATGATATGGCCCTCCTGGAATAAGATTGGACTTACCAACTGACAGATGCCTGACCAAAAATTGGAGCATATCTAAGGGCATGGATGAATCATAGATAAACCGAACAGGGTCGCCCCGCTTGCGGTTTTTCAGCGATCGACTCATGCGTTCGGCCAAATCCCCCCCTTCCTCCCCCTCTACATCCAATTCCTGATCGCGTGTTAATTTGATGGTATAAGCGCCCGTTACCCTCAAGCCCAAAGATGAAAACAACATGGGCAATCCTACACGAACCAAATCATCCAAGAAAAAAATATGGTGGGCCGTTGAACCATCGTCGAAGCTGACTTCCCAGAAACGGGGCAACACTCGGGTGGGCAATTCGATCAACGCATATTCGGGGCTTGCATTCGAATGATGCACAGACTTCATGCGTATGGCGAGATACAGAAACGCATCCTTCAAAGGCACAGAGCGACGTGCCCGACTGATCATCAAAGGCGTAAGAAACGGGAGGACTTTGAGGGAAAACAGCTCCGACAATTTGGGAAGCCAAGTCGCAGGAATCTGCTCGGGATGATGCAAAAAAACCTGTTCTGCAGCCAAGGCAGGCCTTAATTCTTTGTAAAAAACCTGTTCGAGGCGCGATTGCAATCGGATCACGGACTCTTGTATGCGTTCCAGGACCTCCTCAGGGGTAAACAAAATCCCTTTACGCTCGCGTGGTTTAAGTTCCATCAACCGCTGTTGCGCCGCCACACGAACCCGAAAAAACTCATCCAGATTGGACGAACAAATAGCAAGAAATTTAATGCGTTCCAGCAGTGGAACTTCCGGATTTTCGGCTTCCTGCAACACACGCTCGTTGAAGTCAAGCCAACTGATTTCTCGGTTCAGGATTAAATCTCTACCCGTGAATGAGGCTTCGAAGTTAAAAACACCTTCCGGATTACCGCTCAAGCTCATTAGAGAATAGTGGTATCACTTTTGGGCGAGTCGAACCAGACCAGCCGTCCTTTGCTGCCCTTAAGTTCATCCCAATTTGAAACATCAAACGCCAATACCAGTAGGCCACACGTAGGCATATGATCCCATTGAACATCAGCCGACAGACGATTCGCGATTTGGGTAAGGGCCGGGTTGTGGCCGCAATAAAGACAAGAATGTAAATGATTGGGGGCGGAAGAAATGATCCGCATCCAAGTCGATTCATCCGCATGGTATAATTCATCAACCCATTCCACCTGATCATCACCCTGATTGAATGGCTCCAACAGTCGCTGTAGGGTCTGACGGGTGCGTAGGGATGGACTGCCCACAAAATGCTGTGGACTCATACCCCGTCCCATCATGCGATAACCCAAACGTACCGCGTCCTGTTTGCCAGTCGGTGTGAGCATGCGCTCGAAATCTGACCCATCACTGAGCCCAAATTCGGCTTTGGCGTGTCGTAGCAAGTAAAGTGATTTCACTTGGAGAAAGATACCAAACGTTTGTAAAAAAAGCGTTATAAATCCAAAAAACTAAATAATGCGCTAATTTCGCACAAAAAAGCACAATCTACCTATCTTGCTGATTTCCTCTATGAAATTTCTTCTGACTTTGGTCTTCACCTTTGTGTCATGTGTTCATACGCGCGCGCAATCGAATCGCTTGTACCTAGCACATTATAATGTTGAAAATCTCTTTGACACCATCGACCAAGCGGAAACAGAGGATAGCGATTTCACGCCAGGCGGTAAGTTGAATTGGAATAGCCAGAGGTTAACCAATAAGCTGAATAAACTCGCCCAAGTCATAGGCGATATGAATTTAGGGAGGGGCCCCGATCTGTTGGGTCTTTGTGAGGTCGAAAACCGTAGCGTGCTTGAAGCACTCGTGAATCATATGCAACACTCAAAACGACGGTACTCCATTGTTCATGAGGAAAGTCCCGATCCCAGGGGCATTGATGTGGCCCTGATGTATGACCCAAAAAAACTTACAGTGTTGTCCTACCAAATCGTGGCCATCCACCGAACCGAACAACCGGATTGGCGCACACGGGATGTGTTATGTGTTAGCCTTCGTACCCTAAAAAAACAGCGAATCCATGTGCTGGTCAACCATTGGCCTTCCAGGCGGGGTGGACAAGAGCAAACAGACCCGTTGAGGGCCTCGGCTGCTCAGGTGGTCCGCCGGTTGGTCGACAGCCTTCATCGGGCGGACCCGGCAGGTGTTGTGGTGGTGATGGGTGACTTCAACGACAGGCCACGCGATGCCGCTCCTGCACAAATACTGCAATCGACCGCCTCCTGTCATGGGGGCGCCGCGACCGGTCTCGAACAAATGATGAACCCATCGGTACTCTACAACCCATTCGCCATGATAGACCAAGGCAACACAGGCTCCTACCGTTATAAAGACGAATGGCAATTCATAGACCACATCAGCGTATCGCCCCGTGCGTGCCATCCGGCGAGCCGAATCCGGTATGTTGAAGGATCTGCAGCCTCTATTGTGTTTCCATATATGCTGGAAACCGAAGGAAAGTATGCCGGCAACCCAATGCGTACTTATGGGGGTGAAAAATACTTAGGGGGATACTCCGATCATCTTCCAGTAAAGATTGAATTAAATATAGTCAAATAGCTATAAATTAAGGTTTTATGAATTGGTATGAGTCGTGGTTCGACTCCCCCTGGTATCCTATTCTCTATGCCAGTCGCGATGAAGAGGAAGCCGCTGCATTCGTCGAGAAAATGATGCAAAGCCTGGACTTGCCAGCAGGCTCAACCATTCTTGACCTGGCCTGTGGTCGCGGCCGACACGCCCGACGCATGGCTTCAATGGGCATGCAGGTGACGGGCGTTGATCTATCAGAAAAGAGCCTGGCCGATGCCAGAAGCCAACCGCTACCCCAATTGAATTATCTCCGACACGATATGCGCCAGCCGCTGAATGGCCGAAAATTCGATGCTGTTTTTAACCTTTTCACCAGCTTTGGCTATTTTGATGATCCGGAAGACGACATGAAAGTGCTGCGCGCCGCCCAATTATCGTTGCAACAAGGTGGCTATTTCGTGATCGATTATCTGAACCCCGATATCATTCTGCCATTATTGCCCACCAGCGAGGATGTGGAACGTTCCGGGGTGCATTTCCACCTCAAACGCTACCACCAGCCCCCTTGGATCATGAAAGATATTGTGGTTACTTTCCAAAGCCACACCCATCACTTCCAGGAAAAAGTTCGTTGCTATAAGGCCGATGAATTAGCCGGACTCCTGAAATCATGCGGATTCAAGATCATCACCCAATGGGGCGACTACCACCTAAACCCACCCCATGCTCAATCGCCCCGGACCATTTTCATCTGCCAAAAACCCGCATCAACCAACCAACAATTGCAGTCTGCCGTCTGATTGATTTGGATTCACAAAAAAAGATTTTCATGAATATATGCCACGCTAAATGAGTATAACATCGCTGCTTGACGCGGATCGAACGCTCTTCTTTATCATCAATCAATTCTTTATAGGACCAACTGCCGACGGAATTCTCATACCCATTCGAAATCCGTGGCTATGGACCCCCCTTTATGTCATATTGGGCAGCTGGTTGCACCGACATATAGGAAAAAGGGGCTTAATAACACTATTGTTCATCGGCTTTGTGGTGGCCGTGGCCGACCAGCTGAGCAGTCACCTGATCAAGCCCTGGATCGAACGTCCTCGTCCATGTCAGGAATTATTTGGCCATGTTAGGCTCCTCGTGCCCTGCGGGTCTGGATTCAGTTTCACCTCATCGCATGCCGCCAATCATTTTGCTTTTGCCGTTCTCGTGGGCAAGCTAATGCGGGCGCACTGGCCATTAATAAGCCGCCTGCTTTGGATATGGGCTGCACTCATCTGCTATGCTCAGGTATATGTGGGCGTACATTACCCCCTCGACGTACTGTTTGGGGCCATTTTAGGCAGCCTCATCGCCCGTTTGGCCTATGCACTCACAGCCCACCACTTCAACCCAGTAGTGTCATGAACCTCGTCTCACTTTTGCTCCTGATGGCTTCACCGCTTGCAGGTGGACTGATCGTTTACCAGCTCCATGGTCGCTACAATGGCTTCTTTAAATCACTACTCACTTTTTGTGGTGGTTTTCTTTTTGCCACTGCCGTGCTGCACCTACTTCCTGAGGTATTTTCCACGCGCCACCGCTACGAAGGGCTACTTGTGATGGTTGGTTTCTTTCTCCAGCTCTTGCTTGAAAAAATGTCGCAAGGGGTGGAACACGGGCACCTGCACCTCGACCAACCCCATGGTCATGATCATGGAAGTCACCACCACCTCACCCATCCCCACACCTCCTGGGGCCTTTTAATCGGGCTTTCCATTCATTCGTTATTGGAAGGGATGCCCCTCAATGGCATGTTTAGTCTCCATGAGCCGGTGTGGAAAAACCCCCTCCTCCTGGGCGTTATCCTCCATAAATTTCCATCCGCTTTCGCCTTGTCGACCGTACTGATTCAATCCAACTATACGCGCAGCAAACAGTGGCTCATGCTGATGGCCTTTGTTTTAATGACACCGGCAGGGGCACTATTGGGCAAGACAATTTTGGAGCAGGGGGGTGGCGGGATGGATGAGTTCTTCCACACCATGTTGGCACTCGCTACCGGCTCATTTCTCCAAATTTCAACCACCATTCTTTTCGAAAGCAGCACACACCATAAGTTTAGTCTTCAACCCATTCTTCTGGCTTTCATAGGCGCTTTACTCGCCTACCTCATGTAGCATCTCCGTTTCACTTTGGCTTTTTTGCCGTGGATGACTTGACCATGTCGAAGAAGAATTTGAGTTGTTCGCGCGGCATCATATTGGCAAAAAGGTTAAACTGCCCCGCCATCAGGCGTTCGCCCCCATCGATGGTAACACAATGTCCGTTGATATAGCCACTCATGTCTGACATCAAAAACACTGCGAGGTGGGCCAATTCTTCATGTTGGCCATAGCGGCCGGCGGGTATGCGTTTGAGGTACTGTTCCTCGATGGACCGATCGGGAAGCAACCTCGACCATGCCCCTTCTGTGGGAAATGGCCCAGGAGCAATGGAATTGAGTCGGATGCCATAAGGTGCCCATTCAACAGCGAGGGAATTGGTGAGGGCATAAACACCGGCTTTGGCACAGGCAGACGGAAGCACGAAAGCGGATCCTGTTTCCGTGTAGGTCGTCACAATATTCAGAATGCTCGTGCCTTTACGTCCGGCTGCCATTTGGAGTCTACCAAATTCGCGGGTACAATGGAATGTTCCTTTTAATACAATATCTACCACTGAAGAGAACGCATTCGGACTCAAATCTTCGGCGAGCGACAAAAAATTGCCTGCTGCATTGTTCACCAATCCGGTTAAGCCCCCCAGTTCCAGGTCGAATTCCTGCATCATGGCCGAAACCGCGTCGAAGTCACGCACATCGCACGACCTGTATATCGTGCCAGGGCCTATTTGTTCGGCCGCTGCCTTTAACCGTTCCTCATTCCGCCCGCAAATGGCTACCCGAGCACCGTGTGCATAAAATGATTGGGCCATGGCCAAACCGAGCCCACTCCCCCCTCCCGTAACCAGAATGCACTGGTTTTTTAAAGTATCTGGTGTAAACATCTTTTTTTTGTTTCCTGCAAGATACAGGAAATGTATTTTTGCAACATCAATTCTATTCTATGAAACTGATTCTGAGTATCGTGTCTGTGCTTGCCTGTCTCGGCTTCTTCTCCTATCTATTCTTCCTTGGTGCTACCCTCCCCGATGCCATTCAAGCCCGCGACATGCTGATTTTGTGTGGACTGCTCGCAGTGGTGAGTTACTTCATTACCCGTGGTGCATTTGAGGATGTTGACCGCGAGCGTGGCAAGATCTGATGAATCCTGCACCGGAAACGCAGCTCCGCAATCATGGGTTGCGGGTAACGGCCGTTAGGATGGGAGTCCTAAACGCGCTGAACCACCGAGGTCATGCCGTTTCCCAACCTGAGTTGGAAGTTGACCTGGGCAACACCTGCGACCGGGTTACCCTCTACAGAACGCTCAACACACTTTGCGAACACGGATTGCTTCATCGGATTGTAGACGACAAAGGCACTTCACGTTATGCCCCATGCCACGACGATTGCGGGGCTACCGATCGGCATTTCCACACCCACCTCCATTTCTATTGCCAAAGCTGCAACGAGACCCGTTGCCTCAACGAAACAGAAATCGCCATTCCCGCACTCGCAGAAGGCTTTGAAATTCATCACATTCAATTTTCAGCCTCTGGCATTTGCGGTATCTGTAAGACTAAATTGTAAGCGCACAAACACCAGAAACAACCCAAAAACCAAACTTTGAACGCGCATCAATATCCTTCCAGTGCCTTGTATCGGGCTGACTTCCACATCCCCCCATACCAATCGGGTGAGATGGCTTATTTCGCAGGGAATTCACTCGGGTTGATGCCACGCACAGTTCGGGCGATGCTCGAGGTTGAACTGAACAGCTGGCAAGAACATGCGGTAGAAGGTCATTTTCGCGGACTCAACCCATGGATGCATTACCATCATTTTTGCACCGACGCGCTGGCCAGGATTACCGGAGCGCTAAAAGAAGAGGTGGTGTGCACCAACAGCCTCACCACCAACCTCCACTTGATGATGGTGAGTTTTTTCCGCCCAAAGGATCAGCGGAACATCATTTTGATGGAAGCCGGAGCCTTTCCCTCTGATCAATATGCGGTTGAAACCCAACTTCGTTTCCATGGCCTTGACCCTGCCCAGAGCTTGGTAGAACTCAAACCCAAGGGTGAAGGACGTACCATAACCAACGGGCAAATTCGCGATGCCATCCAACAATACGGCCATCGAATCGCGCTCATCTTGTTGCCCGGGGTGCAATACCAAACCGGGCAGGTATTCGACATGGCCGAAATAACCCGCTGGGGACATGACGTGGGGGCAACGGTGGGATTCGATCTCGCCCATGCCGTGGGCAACATCAACCTACAACTACATGACTGGGGGCCCGATTTCGCTGTTTGGTGCTCCTATAAATACCTCAACAGTGGCCCGGGCGGCCCAGGCGGCTTGTTTGTGCACCAACGCCATGCCCAAAACCCCGAGCTTCCACGCTTCGCCGGGTGGTGGGGACACGATGAAGCCTCGCGTTTCGAGATGGAACCAGGCTTCCGCCCCATGAAGGGTGCCGCGGGATGGCAGCTCAGCAACGCCCCTGTATTGGGCATGGCCGCCCATCGGGCGTCATTGGACATTTTCGATCGCGCGGGCACTGCGCATCTTCAGGAGAGGGCTCATGCCCTCAGTGGATACCTACGGCATCGACTCGAGGACATCCAAAATCGGCGGGGAGCGCATGCCATTGAACTCATCACCCCCAGCGAACCGGGCAGTTATGGTTGCCAACAGTCGTTTTCTGTGGGCCAGCGGGGAGAAGACCTGCTCCAATATCTCCATCAGAATGGTGCACTCCTCGATTTTCGGCGACCCGACATCCTGCGGATGGCGCCCGTGCCCCTCTACAACCAGCCCGAAGAAATCGACCTTTGTTGCGATCTGATTGACCATTGGCTAGGTCAAAATGCAGGCAGATGAACGGTTTAAAACCCGTTTTCTCTGGGGTTTTTGTAGCATTAATCACCCTGACCCAACTGAGCTTTGCCCAAAACGGGCAAGCCGTATTGAGTGGTTACCTGCGCGAGGCAGGAAGCCGCGAGTCGCTGCCAGGCGCTGCAGTTTATTTCCCATCCCTCAAGCAGGGCACCACGGCCAATGCCTTTGGGTTTTATTCCATCACCATTCCACCAGGCAGATATGCCGTTCAGTTTTCGTTTGTCGGCATGACGCCCAAGGTCGATACCTTAGATTTAAGTCGGTCTTTGGTGCATGATGTGGAATTAGCGCCAGGCAGCCAATTGACGGAAATAGAGATTGTGGGCGACGCCGCCGACCAATCGGGTGCCGCCACCCTCATGAGCCGCATGGAACTCAGTGGCCAGCAAATCGGTGCCGTGCCCACCCTCATGGGCGAAAAAGACCTATTTAAAACCGTACAACTCCTTCCGGGCGTACAATCCGGCAATGAAGGTCAGTCTGGCCTCTATGTTCGCGGGGGTGGGCCCGATCAAAATCTCATCTTGCTCGACGGGGCCACAGTCTACAACGCATCGCATTTATTCGGCTTCTTTTCGGTTTTCAATGGGGATGCCATCAAACAAGTGAGTCTCTCAAAAGGGGGCTTTCCGGCCCGCTACGGCGGTCGCTTGTCGAGTGTGCTCGATGTGACCATGCGCGATGGCGACAAGAATCAATACCGTGGGGAATTCGGGTTGGGGGTCATCAGTTCGCGCTTTCTGGTGGAGGGTCCTATTGTCCGCAATAAAATATCTTTCGTGGCCGCTGGTCGGCGAACCTACGCCGATGCACTCCTGCTACCGGCCCGGTGGATCACGGGCGAAGACCCGGGGGTGGGCTATTATTTCTATGACCTGAGCGGGCGTGTTCACTATGAAATCAACCGCAAAAACCGCTTGTTTTTGAGCACCTACACCGGGAGGGATGCCTTCGCCAGCCGGCAGGAACGCGACGATGGCACACGGAGGGCCAACATCAGTTGGGGTAATGTGTCGGGAACCCTTCGTTGGAACCATCTGGCATCGGAGCGTCTGTTTGTTAACACCACATTGATTTACACCGACTATGAATTCAATACCTTTTTAAGTGAACGCTTTGATGCCCGAAACATCACGGCCGGTTACTCCTCCGGCATCCGTGATTGGGGCCTGCGCAGCGATGCCGAGTATTTACCGTCGCCCCGTCGGACCGTGAGGGCCGGAATCTCCGTACTCAGACATCGCTTTATCCCCTCAGCTTATGTTTTGGTCGATGCACTGGTACCGGGCCTGGGCACCCAACGGGTCGTACGGTCCTATTCGGTCGAATCGGGTGGTTATTGGGAAGAAGAGCGCAGGATCGGAACCCGTTTAGAATCGAATTTAGGCCTGAGGTTGAGTCACTTTGCCGCCGACGGCCGAACCTACGGGCGGGCCGAACCCCGTGTGGCGCTCCGTTGGCTCCTGGGGGTTGATGCGTCCATCAAGGCCTCTTGGGCCGTGATGAACCAATACCTTCACCTGCTGAGCAACACAGGAATTGGCCTTCCCACCGATCTGTGGGTGCCAGCGAATGCGGTTGTTGGCCCACAACGTTCCCGCCAATGGGCTGCGGGATACGAACAATTGATTCGTGAAGGCCGCTGGGTATTTTCCATAGAGGGCTTCTACAAACTTTCGCGGGATGTGATTGGGTACCGTCCGGGCGCCAGTTTTCTGCTCATCGACCCCGATGAACTCGATTCGGGCGAGCCCAGGAGCATCAATTGGGAGCGGCAGGTCACCCAAGGCCAACAAGAATCTTACGGGGCTGAGCTGTACCTACAAAAGAAAAAAGGGGTGATTAAGGGATGGCTGGGTTATACTTTGTCGCGAACCTGGTTGCAATTCGACGAGCTCAATTTAGGCGAGCGATTTCCTGCGCGCTACGACCGCCGCCACGACCTCAGCTTATTTGCGTATCACGAACGCCAGCGTGCGCGGGCACCGGAGTCGAGCAGAAGAATCAGCAGTGCCTTCGTTTTCGGAACGGGCAACACCGTTACCATACCTTCGGGCCTGTTTCAAGCCCCTTTTCCTGTAGGCCCGGACAACCCCAACCCAACCCCTTGGTTTCCCGTTTATGCCACCGATTTTGGGCGCCTCAATCAGTACCGTCTGTCACCGTACCACCGCCTCGACCTGTCGATTCAATGGAGTAAAAAGAAAAAGTGGGGTACCCGCAGCTGGGAAATCAGCATCTACAATCTGTACAACCGGGCAAACCCCTGGTTCATTGATGCTGTTCAACGCCCTAATGGCACCGAATTGGTGCAGTATAGCCTCTTCGGGATTGTGCCCGCCCTCAACTACAATTTTCGTTTCCGATGAACCCGCGTAACGTGTACCTATGGCTGTTGGTGGCTGCGGTTGGTTTCGGTGGCTGCCGGGAGACCCTCATTGGTGTGCCTGATATCGATTTTCCACCAAGAATCGTGGTGGGTTGCTTTATAGACCCCAGCTACGACACCCTCACGGCCACATTAAGTCTGTCCATGCCCCTCTACCAAGCCGGTAATGAAGAGGATTTTAGGGGCATTTCCGATGGTATTATAGTGCTGGAAGGGG
This sequence comes from uncultured Bacteroidota bacterium, assembly GCA_903908015.1. Classification (GTDB taxonomy): domain Bacteria; phylum Bacteroidota; class Bacteroidia; order UBA7662; family UBA7662; genus F1-60-MAGs140. Next base: position 2,586 of record CAIVQI010000173.1, on the reverse strand, counting down.
CCGGAAAACAGGATACTTTTCGCTTTGATCCGGTTCGCCGCCACTACCGATTGCCTTCAACGGCAGTTCCGATCCTTCCCGATTCCACCTACACCCTAAAAGTGTATCGAACCAGTTCCGACACGCTGCTGTTGGCCCAGGCGCGCTGCACCGTTCCCCCACAGCGAACCCCACAGATCGAAATATCCGCTGAGCGCGACAGCACCAACCCTACCCCTTTCTACCGTGAATTTGTGAACCTGGTGGTCGAATGGCCTGTTCAAGCAACACCCGAACGGTATTTCCGGATGCTCTACGGACTCAAACAACGTTCATCGACTGATTCGGCCATCAGTTGGATCAATGATGCACCCGGCAAACCCCAGGTGTTTACGGGTACCGACGCCACCGATGGTTGGATACGGGTAAGCGACCGATTCGTATTCTGGGGATGGGGCTCCGCAACGGGTGGGCGTACTTCGGCCATTGTATGCCTACAGGAAACCGACATTCATGCCTTCCGCTACCTGAACGCCCTCAATGCCCAGATCAACCAGCCCCCAGGTCCATTTCAGGAAGGGGTCTTGTTGTACACCAACATAGAAGGCGGATTGGGTTGTTTTGGCGCCTCAATTACCAATTTTATAGAAAGTCAAGACCTATAATCCAGCTTCCTTTCACCCTCCCTTTACGCAAAATACCTATTTTTACAGCCTATTGATTCGCCATGAACACATCGCTCCACAACTTTTCTGCCGGCCCCGGCATTTTACCCCAGTCGGTGATTGAGGCTTCTGCCCAGGACCTCATCAACTTCAGCGGCACCGGACTTTCAGTCATAGAAGTATCCCACCGAGGCAAAGCGTTCGTGGCTGTAATGGAGGAGGCCCGTGCCCGCGTACGCCAATTGCTTCAGTTGGGCGACGATTACGAGGTTTTGTTCCTTCAGGGCGGCGCAAGCCTTCAATTTTGCATGGTACCCTATAATTTATTGCCCGAACAAGGCATGGCCGCTTACCTCAATACAGGGGTTTGGGCCACCAAAGCCATACAAGATGCCCGGCTTTTAGGCCGGGTTGAAGTTGTGGGCACGTCTGAGGACCGCAATTTTTGTTACATCCCCCGTGAATATGCCATCCCATCCGATGCTGCTTACCTGCATATAACCTCCAACAACACCATTTTTGGGACAGAAATGCATGCATTTCCTGAAAGCCCGGTGCCCTTGGTGTGCGATATGTCGTCAGACATTTTTAGTCGTCCCGTCGATGCATCCCGCTTCGGTTTGATCTATGCCGGTGCACAGAAAAACATGGGGCCTGCCGGCACGACCCTCGTGGTGGTGAAGCGCGAGCTGATGGGGAAATCTGGGCGGAAGCTACCGGCTATGCTCGACTATGCGGTACACAGTAAGGGCGACAGCATGCACAATACACCGCCCGTATTCGCTGTATTGGTGTGTATGCATACCCTTCGATGGATTGAAGAAATGGGTGGCTTACCTGCGATGGAACAACGAAATCGGGCCAAGGCCGAAGTATTGTACTCAGAAATCGACAGAAATCCCCTGTTCCGTGGCACTGCCGATCGGCCCGATCGCTCCTTGATGAATGCGACTTTTGTGTTGGTTGATGAGCAACATAAGCTGACCTTTGATGCGATGCTGGCCGATGCCGGAATCAGCGGGTTAGAGGGACACCGGTCGGTGGGTGGCTACCGCGCCAGCATGTACAATGCCCTGCCACAAAGCAGCGTTCAGGTGTTGGTGGATGTCATGCAAGAATTGGAACGGAAAAACGGTTGATGGAATAGACTTATTTAAACAAAGCCCTGGATGAAGATATTGGCCAACGACGGCATCGACCCTGCCGGAAAGGAACTGCTCGAACAAGCGGGATTCACGGTCGACACCACAAAAATCGCGCAAGAAGAATTGCCCGAGCAACTCAAGAACTATGACGGCATCGTTGTGCGGAGTGCTACCACCGTACGTGCGGCGTTGATGGATGCTTGCGGAGGCCGACTCAAGTTTATCGGCCGTGCGGGCGTGGGACTCGACAATATCGACGTGGAGGCTGCGAAAGCCCGTGGTATCATGGTGCTCAACACCCCAGCAGCCTCATCTTTATCGGTGGCCGAACTCGTTTTCTCGCATTTGTTCGGCCTGAGTCGATTTGTGCACCGTTCGAACAGAGAGTTGACCGATGGAACTGCTGCGCAATTCAACCGTCTCAAAAAAGAGTACGCCGGGGGCTGGGAGTTGTTCGGCAAAACACTGGGCATTATCGGTTTCGGGAGAATTGGACAAGAAGTTGGTCGTATCGCCAACGGAATCGGCATGAAGGTCATGGTTTTCGATGTGGTATTTGAATCCTCGGAATCTGTAGCACGCGAAACAGAACAAAAGTATGGTGTTGTTGTGGCCTCCCTAAATGAAGTGCTGGCTCAGGCCGACTGCATCAGCCTGCATACACCCGGACTATCCAAACCGCTTATCGATGCAGACGCCATCAAAAAAATGAAAAAAGGGGCGGTGCTGATCAATTGTTCGAGAGGGGGGATTATCGATGAACAAGCACTGCTGGATGCGCTGGATTCTGGTCAACT
>CAIVQI010000172.1 GCA_903908015.1 uncultured Bacteroidota bacterium | reverse complement strand
CGAAATATAGAAATTTTTATTCCTATATTCTCTCATGATACAATACAACCGATTGACTGGCTTGTCTTAGCCCCCTGAATGCTTTGAGAAAAAAACTAACCGATCCTAGGTCTTATAAAAATTTGGAGAAATGGGAACAAGAAGAAACTTTAATCCAGGATATCGCCCAACGATTATACGAGAACCGCACATGGAAGCCGGCTTGAAACGATTCGCAAGTTTGCTATAGCACCATCATTATTTGATCCATGGCGGCAAAAGTTCATCACTGGGTGTATGAACGGGCTGAAAAATGCGCACCAGTGAAGAGAGACTTTTATCTTTGCACAATTCATGATCGAGTGCCAAAACCAAAATTTCACGTTGAGTTTTCAGAAGAAGAATCAGCGTTTCTTGACAGTCTTGACTAGAAAATAAGGGAAATTATTGCTATTTGGGACATATCATAAAAGACGGACAAAGTTGAAATAGATATGAAGATTTTGCATAAACTGGCCTTTGCAGGCCTGTACCTTTCCGCAACAATCCTCGAGCCGGTGCAGGCACAAATGAAGGATTCGGAGGGCAATCAATACCCCACAAAAGTCATCGGCGCGTTGGAGTGGATGACTGAAAATCTAAAGGCAACCCGATTTCGCAACGGTGAAGCCATCCCGGTGGTTCGGTCGCGTTCCGAATGGACCAAAGCCACCCGTGCCGCGCGCATCGCTCCCGACAGCAATGAGGCAAAAGTGGCGACACTGGGTTATCTCTACAACTGGCATACCATCAGTGATGCCCGAGGTATTTGTCCCACCGGCTGGCGCGTTCCTACCCACGACGAGTGGACGGCACTCACCCAGTTTTTGGGGGGCGAAAAAACCGCTGGCACCACCCTCAAAATGAGTACAGGCTGGACGCCCGGTTTCCCGGGCAACAACGCTTCGGGATTTAACGGACGGCCAGCCGGTTTTCGTGCCGCCGACGGATCCTTTGGCGGATTGGGCGGCTACGCCTATTGGTGGAGTGCCACAGCCAGCAACATCAACGGCGCGTGGGGACGATTCGTTGACTACAACCAAGAGGGCATCTTCATGATGGACGGCTACAAGAAAAGCGCCTTCTCGGTGCGATGCGTCCGCAAGCCCATCAAGAAATAATAAATCGCGAGTAGGGCGCTGCCCGATTAAAACAGCTTGAAACCGGCTGTTACCATCCATGTGCCCGGCGTTCCGTCGGTCTGGTAGGTTTGGCCGCCAATGGTGAATTCAGGGGCGAAGTCTGTCAGGGGTGATTGATACCTAACATCCAACACCAAGTTGCCCAGATCAAGACCAATTCCGGCCATTCCGCTGACCTCCGACTTGCGGAAATTGTGCGCAAAAGAGGTGGCGTTCACCGCATCACGAAGTTTGAGTTGCGACAAATTGTTGAACGAGGGTCCAGCCTGAAGCCGGAATACCTTGAAGAACCGAATGCCCAGTACGACCGGCACCGAGACCCTGCGCACATTCAGGTTCAACACCTGCGCCGCGCCCCCTGGCTGGTTGACCAGCTGAAGGGAAGAAGCAGCGCTGCTGAACAGCAACTCCGGTTGTATGCTGAGGCGGCGTGATTGCAAACGCATATAGAGACCGCCGTGGTAACTCAACGTAGGGTCGCTCTTGAGTGTGCCCAAAGGATTGGGCGTGCTGGCTGCGTCAAATAGTGCCTCAGAAGCTACGCCAACCCGGGGTCCCAGTTGAAATACAGGGGTTTCCTGGGCGAACACACCGGCGGAAAAGGTTAAGGTAAAAACCATCCCCAGTGCCATCTTGGAAAGTGAATTTTTCATAATAAATTTTAACAAAAATAAACAAAAAACATAAGGCAAAAAAAGAGGGGCCGAAGCCCCCCTTGAAACATTCTGGAAAGAAGATGCTTAGCGAATGACTAAACGCTTGGTTTCCACATTATTGCCCGTACGAACTTGAACGAAGTAAACGCCATGGGGCTGGTTCGACAGATTCATCGAGGTGGCGGTAGATACCGGAACAACGCGACGAACTTCACGACCGATGACATCAGAGATCAAAATCTCGTCAGCTACCTGTACGGTCTGAACTTCAAACAATCCATTGCTTGGGTTGGGATACACGCTGAATTGAGCAGCAGGAGCCGAAACCAAACGTGGGCCGCGGAGACCAAAACCAGGCATGGGCTCAGCCCATGAGTTGGCCAACTCAGTGAAGCTACCCAGTTCCATGGTACCAGAAACATGACCATTGGCCGTTACACGGAAGATTGGCGCACCTGCAGCTACGTTCCACTGGCTTAATGTATGCCATGCAATACGCAACTCGTTGCCTTTCTGATGGAATACAACATCTTGGGCTGAGGGGCCTGTCGATACTACTGAAGTAACATCCATGCCCGCAGGAAGAACCAGGGAAATTGTTGCAGCACCCAAAGACAGGCTCTGCTCGCTGTACAGATAAAAATCATACGAAGTGGCCGAGGTATGAACCACACCTTGCTCGTTTAGTGCTGAGAACGACTCACGCAGATTCACATTCGGAATACCGCTGCCGTTCACGTCACCCGTACAAATCGCCTTCACATTTTCAGTAACCGTATTGTCGTTGACCGAAATGCTTGGGTTACCATACTTCCAGTTTCCAGCGGAGAATGAAGAAATCGCCTGAGCAACACGTCGAGAAACCTGAAGGGCGTCGGTAGAAGTTACCGAATTCGAGGCGTTTACGTCTGCAGCCGACAATCGCAGACCCGTCAGCGAAGCCACTTGTGCTGTGTGGCGAGACACCTGAAGGGCGTCGGTGGAGGTCACGCCAACCCAAGGCTTATTGGTGCTGAAGGTGAGGTTGTATGCACCATTGGGGACGTTACTGAAGCTAAATGCACCAGTCGCGGAAGTGGTCACTGTAGCCACGGTGGTGCCACCCGACACCAAATTAACGGTAGTGTTGGACAGAGGTGTAGAAGCCGAGTTATCAGAGGTCAGCGAACCGTTGACAGCACCAGCAAAACCTGTAATACAAGTTCCAAACAAGTAGGCAGGAAGTACAGTGTCAACAAGCAACTCATGTCCGCGGTTACCACCATTGAAGCATGGACCTGAAGAAGGCTCGTCCTGACCCCATGAATCGCCATTGATGAATTTATAGGCCATAGAAAATCCGCTGGCCAAAGTCGTATCAAAATAATAGATGTTGGGATTAGAAGCAGACTGCATCATCCGTGTAGCAGCAGGATTCCAGCCTTGGAAGTTACCAGCCACGCCTACACCCGCTGGGTGGATGGTTTGACCAGCCATGTTCACCTGAATGCGCACTGTGCGGTTTACAATGGGTGTGCCGGCCAAATTACAGCTACCAAACAAATAGGCAGGCATAACTGTGTCACCGGTAACCACCAGATAACGGTTATAGCCTCCCAAACCATTGTCTTGTCCACAAGCACTGGGCACCGACTCATCGTTGCCCCATGCGTTACCATTGACATACTTCCACTGAATGCTCACGCCCTGCTGAATCTGGGTGGTGTAGGTATAAATGGAAGGATTGGTTGCGCTTGGACTCATCGGCGTTCCGCCGGGGTTCCATCCCTGGAAGCTACCTGCCACGTGAACACCAAGTGGAGAAACCGTAAGACCCGTCATATCTACCTGGAAGGTAACCGAACGTGGCTGACCAGGGGGAGTATTGTCGCAACGACCATATACCACCAAACCTAAGGTTGTATCATTCTCCACTGCGAGATGACGGTTGCCACCAGCGTTAGCGCAAGACAACCCTCCGATTCCTTCCCAACCACCCAGTCCATTCACAAATTTGTACTCAATGTTAGATCCCTGTGGAATTTTTGCAGTAAACACCCAAACATTAGGATTGTTGGGGTCGACCGACATGGGCGAGTTGGCTGGAGTCCAGCCCTGGAAATTACCGGCCACATGCATTCCTGCAGGGTCAACCGACTGATTGGTCATGTTAACACGGAAGGTCACATTGCGCTCACGCTGAAGAACCTTCATAATGCGGGGCTGAATGTATTGCTGAATGGTATCGATAAATGTCAAGCCCTGCGCCTGACTCATGTTGGGGTTGCCAATCATACCTTGGGCATGCAAGGAAGCTGCACTGTAGGTGCCACCTGTCTGGGCGTTGACAGCAGCCACATACTGAACAAGAGTAGCTGAATCCCACCATGTCCACGGATCCGTCTCATTGGAGAAGATGTACATCGGAGCAACGTTGCGAATCGGACGAACAATGGGGAACAATCCTTCTCCACCGCCAACATTGATTTGATCGTTGGGCGCAGGATAGATGTAAGGAATGGTTTGGTTGTACCAAGAGCGCGCCTGATTGGAAACAGCGTCATTGATCAGGGCGGGATTTCCGAAAGCGGCATTATTGCCCAAACGATTAGCGCGATCAATCACGATTCCAGCACCTTGTACCTCCACCACGTTACCCATAGTAGTAGGAACTACTACAATCCCGTTGCGGTATGGCGCAAAGGGG
>CAIVQI010000171.1 GCA_903908015.1 uncultured Bacteroidota bacterium | reverse complement strand
TAGGCGCCTCGCAAACGGAGCCCCTAAGGACAGTAGTCTTCAAACTCCGCTCATTGGTAGGGAGATCGCAGTACCAAACGTTGCCAGCATAGAGTAAAATCAAAGTTATTTGCCATTTCTAGTATCCCGGGAATTGTAACAACCTTGTTTCCATAGACATCACGCATTTGGTCATTTAGATTTGCGGATTATTAATCCGATGGGTTTATTTTTTCGACAAAACGGCCTTTTTTATTTCATAATTGCGATTGGATGTCAAATAGGGTCAAAATGCAAAGAATTTGCTTAAAAAAATAATCTGAAATAAAATACATCCTATTTTTACTCAAACTCCGATTTTGTTACGCCTATGACCTTCGAACAACTGCAACCCGGTGCAAGGGTACAGGGACTGCTGCCAAATCAGGTTGTTACAATAATACAGGTAACCCTATTTGGCTCAGGCGCCGCAACCGTTGTCCACAAAACAAACGACGGACACATATCAGAAAGAGTTGTTTACACAGATGACCTGTCGGCGTTAGAATTGGTCGAATCCGGCAGAGCCTGGGCGTTTGACGGCGAAGGCGCCTCTTTTAAGCTGGCTGCCGAAGCCTACCGAATAAAATTGGCGCATTTATTTGACCCGATTTTGGCCGTTCACTCATCCAATGTCGAACCCCTCCCCCACCAAATTACTGCGGTGTATGAGTCAATGTTGCCCAGACAGCCCCTTAGGTTTTTATTGGCCGACGACCCAGGAGCTGGCAAAACCATCATGGCAGGGCTCCTTATCAAAGAACTTATAGCCAGGGGTGATCTCAAACGATGCCTCATCGTTTGTCCCGGAAGCCTGGCTACCCAATGGCAGGACGAACTTACCAATCGATTTGATCTCCATTTTCAAATCCTCACCAATGAAGGAATAGAGTCGGCAGTAACCGGTAATTGGTTTATGGAAAACGACCTGTCCATTGCCAGACTCGATAAACTAGCCAGAAATGAAGAAATTCAGAAAAAACTCACTACAGAGAACAACTACTACGACCTGGTCATCTTTGATGAGGCGCATAAACTATCGGCCACCTTCTATGGAGGCGAGGCCAAATACACCAAACGTTTTAGACTCGCGGAAAAGGTATCCCACAAAACAAGGCACTTTTTGTTGATGACGGCAACGCCACACAATGGAAAAGAAGAAGATTTCCAGTTGTTCCTATCCCTGCTCGACGGAGACCGTTTTGAAGGCAAGCACAGAGAAGGGGTGCATCAAATCGATACCAGCGACCTGATGCGCCGTATGGTTAAGGAAGACTTGCTCAAATTTGACAAAACACGCCTATTCCCACCGCGGATTGCCTATTCACGTGAATTTGAACTCTCACCTTTGGAGACCCGGCTGTATGCGGAGGTTACCGAATACGTACGGGATGAGTTTAACCGCGCAGAGGCATTGCAGAATGAAAAAAGAGCCGGCACCGTAGGTTTTGCCCTAACCATACTGCAGCGGCGGCTCGCCTCCTCCCCCGAAGCCATCTATCAGTCAATCTATCGAAGACGGATACGCCTGACCGAAAAACTCAAAGAAGCCGAGCTCATAAACCGAGGAATGCAAGTACATCTACCCCATTCCCCAACACTAGACAACGAAGACCTGGAGGATTTGGAGGATGCCCCAGAGGTGGAAATGGAACAAACAGAAGCCAAGGTACTGGATCAGGCGACCGCCGCGCAAACCATCGAGGAGTTGCGCAAAGAAATCGCCCGTTTGGGCGACCTGGAAAAGTTGGCCGCTGAGCTTAGGCGCAGTGCCGAAGACACCAAGTGGGTACAATTGTCACAGGTCTTCGATCTAACTCTTAGGCCAATAGATATTATAGGCGAAGTTGAGGAAATGCCCCACGGAGGTGGGTCTATTCCCCCACCCCGAGCGTCTCGACACCAAAAACTGGTGGTGTTTACCGAGCACCGCGACACCTTAAATTATTTGCAGCAACGAATCGGAACCCTGTTAGGCTCGAAAGCAGTTCAGATGATCCATGGGGGCGTCGGAAGGGAAGATCGGGTAAAGGCACAGGAGAAATTCCTATTTGACCCGGATGTGCGTGTACTTTTGGCCACCGATGCAGCCGGGGAAGGCATTAATTTACAACGGGCACACCTGATGATCAACTACGACCT
>CAIVQI010000170.1 GCA_903908015.1 uncultured Bacteroidota bacterium | reverse complement strand
GGTGCCCAGCTCCGGTTTATTCCAGTGCTTGTACACTTAACGTTACACAAGCGGGTAATGTTGATGTGGCTTTAGGTTCTGTGACCGCTTGTCCTGGTGACACGGTAAGCGTTCCGGTTTCAGTTTCAGCTAATATTTCTAATGTTGGGGGATTAAATCTCGGGGTTGTTTATCCGGCTGGGATTGTATTCGCTGGGGCCTCCAACAGAGCAGCGGCATTATCTAGTTTAACCGCGTCCTCTACTTCACCTGGCATGGTCAATATTGCATGGAGCAGCGCGAGTGGCGCAACATTATCGGGCAACTTATTCAATCTTCAGTTCGTTGTCGGTGGTTCATCAAATGCAGCGATTAGTTGGGATTTCAATGGCAGTTCGGTTTCCCAGGTTGGAGGTACGGCCGTAAATACTGCATTTTTGCCTGGTCAAATCAACAACAACGGAGCGTCCATCACGCAGCAGCCTAGTGGCAATAACCTTCTTCAGCCTGGTGGCACCACAAGTTTCACCGTCTCTGCAACTGCTGCGCCTAGTGCAGGCGCGATCTCCTACCAATGGCAACGGAACGTGGGGGGTACGTGGACGAACCTCACCAATGGCGCCCCATATTCAGGAGTGCTCACCGCCACTTTAAATATTGCTAATGCAAGCGTCGCGCTGAATGCAGCGGAATACCGAGTTGTCGTAAGTACCGCATCATGTACTTCTGGTGTAAATAGCCAAACTATAGTGTTATCAGTTCAAGCACCTGCATTGAGTATCGCGAACGCATCTGGTTGCGCCGGTGACACCATTTCTGTTGGTTTCAATAACTCTGTTTTGGTGGGCATCAATGACATGGATATTCATGCACGGTACAACACCCAACAACTGAGATTTGTAGGCTTTTCAGGGCTGAATAGCCAATTGTCGAACGCCACGAGCTCAGGATCAAATGGAGTTATCTTATTTTCATGGAGCGGTGTTTCACCCATTAGCTTAGCACCAGGAGTTTTGTTTCAGGCGAGGTTCGTGGCTATTTCTTCGGGAAATGTTGTATTTACAGACTCTCTGACATCAGTTACTGGTTCTGCCGGAAGCTTCCTGCCTAACCTCACCAATGGCTCAGTTTCGGTTTCGGGCGTTCAAGCCCAACTCGTTCAGGGTGATACAGCCTATTTATGTTCGGGAGCCGCCATATTGTTGCAAGCAAATCAGGTGGGTGGTATTTCTTACGAATGGTTTAAAGATGGTGTAGCGCAGACCAACAATACATCTTCGTTGTCGGTTGCGCTGCCTGGTTTATATGTTGTGCGTGTTACCGCAATTGGAAGTACGTGCTCACCCACAACAGATACAGTTCGGGTGCTCACTTCAACTGCTCCTGTTGCTGGACTCACGGCGGGTGGCGCAACCACATTTTGTGCAGGTGGTTCAGTTACCCTATCGGCTTCACCCACAGGCGCAGGTTTGTCTTACCAATGGTTGTTGAATGGTTCGGTTGTGGCGGGTGCGTCCTCAGCTAATTACGCTGCATCGGCAGCGGGATCATACCGTGTAGTGGTTACCAACATCGGCGGTTGCCGCGACACATCCACAGCAGTCTTATTAACCGTTCAAGCCCTGCCAGGTGCAGCCATTACTGCAGGTGGACCAACATCATTCTGTGATGGTGGAAGTGTGTTGCTTACAGCCACGAGTGGCGCTAATTTTCAGTATCGCTGGTTGCGAAATGGTGCATATTTTGGCGTGGTGACCCCAACCTATGCAGCGGCTCAAAGCGGTGTATACCGCGTACGCATTGAAAATACGGTAACTGGCTGTTTCGATACATCAACCGCGATTACCGTGAATGTCAACGCACTGCCCAATGTGACATTCACCACCACCGGGGCTTTAACTTTTTGTGCCGGGGATTCGGTTGTATTCACGACCCAACCCGGTCCACAAGGAACCCAACGCCAGTGGTTGCGCAACAACCTTCCTGTGGCGGGTGCAACGGGACTTAGTTTTGTAGCACGAACTGCAGGTGATTATTCATTGCGCGTCTTCTTCGTGCCAACAGGATGTGTCGATACAAGTAATGTCAGTACGGTCGTGGTTAACCCATCTCCTGCTCGCCCAACAATATCTGTGTCAAACACCCGAGATACCCTCTATTCATCTGCTGCAACAGACAATCAGTGGTACAAAAATGGTGCATTGATTCCTGGGGCTACCAATCAGACATTGGTTCTGACCGGTGCCGGTCTTGGCAATGGTGTTTATGCGGTTCGTGTGATCACCGGTGGATGTAGTTCAGATTCATCCAACAACCTCAACATAACCAATGTTTCAACGAAAGAAATGTACTTGGGATCTTTGAGGGTGTTTCCCAATCCAACTGCTGGTTTGGTACGTATCGCCATGGAAGGCATGAACTTTAATGGAGTTCATGTAGCCATACGCAATGCAGTGGGTCAGGTTGTTTGGAATGAGTTTATATCGAGTGGTCAATCTGAAACTGCACTTGATTTGGGTCATCTTCCCTCAGGTGTATATCTGATTGAGGTTGGTCATGAAACGAACAAAATGATTGAGCGCTTGATGATCAAGCGTTAGTCAACCTGTCGCAATACCCATAAACTAAAGAGGCGCACATTTGTGCGCCTCTTTAGTTTGGGAGTGAACATATTTGCGAATCATGATTCATTTTGTCCCATTACCGCGTTCATAATTTCTGTACTTACGCCTGTATTGGAAAATCCTCCATCATGATAAATGTTTTGCATGGTAATCATTCTGGTTAAATCGGAGAACATGGCCACACAGAAGTCGGCACATGAATCTGCTGATGCATTTCCTAAAGGCGAAATTAAGTCGGCGTATCGGAAAAACTGATCGAAGCCCTTGACACCAGAACCTGCCGTAGTGTATGTTGGACTTTGAGAAATTGTATTGACCCTAATTCCATGGGATTTTCCGAGATGATACCCAAAACTACGTCCAATCGATTCTAATAGCGCTTTAGCATCTGCCATATCATTGTAGTCTGGGAACACTCTCTGGGCCGCGATATAGGATAGGGCCAAAACAGATGCCCCTTTGGCCAAGGCATTGCAGTCTAAAGCGGCACGAAGTGTACGATGGAAAGAGATGGCCGAGATGTCGAGGCCTTTGTGGTAAAAGTCGTAGTCGATTTCTGTATAGTGCTTGCCCTTGCGCACATTCAGTGACATGCCAATGGAATGCAGAACAAAGTCGATTTGTCCACCGAGAATTTCTTGTGAGCGGGCAAACAATGTTTTTAGATCATCCATAGAAGTGGCGTCAGCCCCAATGACTTCCGTTCCACATTTCTGTGCCAGTTCTTGAATTTTTCCCATCCGAACTGCCACGTGTGCATTCGTGAGGGTGAATCGAGCCCCTGAAGCGAGTGCTTTTTCGGCGACGTGCCAGGCAATTGAATCTGGATCCAAAGCGCCGAAAATGATCCCTTTTTTGCCCTGAAGAAGTTGTTGTGAATTCATAAAAATTAGTTTAGATAAAGTTGAATCAATGCCTCAGCCTGTTGGCGCGCAGGTTCACCGGCTTCGGTTCCTGCCATCATACCGGCCAGAACTTGAATGCGATCATTGTCATCCAGCTCTTCGATGATGGAAATGGTTTGATTTTCTGTACTGGATTTCGTTACCCTAAAGTGGCGATTCGCGGCTGCGGCTATTTGGGGCAGGTGGGTGATGAGAATAATCTGCTGTTGACTTTCCGCCATTTGCTTCAAAAGTTTTCCTATGCCCAATGCAGTTTGGCCAGAAATGCCGGTGTCGATTTCGTCGAATACCACTACAGATGAATCGTGTTGTGGACGACAAGCAGTACGCAGGCATAGCGTGAGGCGGGATAATTCTCCTCCACTGGCTACTTTTTGCAACGCAGCAGCTTCCTGGCCCGGGTTGGCAGAGAATTTGAACGTCACTTGATTGTAACCCAATGTATCGGCCAACAATTCATTCGAGCGCTGAATCATCACCTCAAAGCTGGCGTGGGAAAACCCTGCTGAAGGCATAAGTTTTTGCATGGCTTGTTTCAGAAGGGGCCCAGCCGATGCCCTTTTTTGGTGAAGAAGTTCAGCCATACTTCTGGCCTTTTCATGAGCATTCTTCGATTTTTCTTTCAGTTCCTCGAGTATTAAAAGATCTTGATCGGCTAAAACCGAACGTTGCTCCATTTCCTTGGATTTTTCAAGCAGTTCAGCCAAGTCCATACAGTGATGTTTCAGCAGCAGTTGGTTGATTTTATCGATCCGATCAAGCAATGGTTGTGCATCCTGACGTTCCGATGAGAAGGAGTCAGACCACCTGCCGGCCAACATCAACGCTTCTCTCAAAGCAGCCACCACCTGTTCGTAGTACTCATAGATTTCCTTTCCCTCCGCGGAGAGGTCATAAAATGGGCGCATCTGCTTCTGAAGCATATTTGTCCTGTTGATGAGTCCTTGTTCATGGCCATCCAGTTCCCAAATGGCTTGTTGCAGGGTTTCTTGTATGGTTTTCGACTGCTCCAATAGACGTTGTTGGATTTCTAGCTCAGCGAGTTCGCCTGGCCCTTTGATGCCAACAGATTGAATTTCTTCTAAATAATACTGATTCAGTGCGTGATCGCGATCCAATTGAGACGTTTTCGCCTCCAGTTCATGGAGTCTACGTTGCATCCGTTGCCACTCCAGATGGGCGCGCTTGTATTCAAGCGCTAAATCGCGACACCGAGCAAATTCATCTACATACTCAAGGTGAATACGGGCAGACTTTAATTCACGCGCATCGAGCTGACCGCAAATATCGATCAGCCAATAACTGAGGTCGCGTAGCTGCGATAGAGAGGCCGGGCTGTCTTGGATAAAGCACCTGGTGCGCGCTGGTGCACTCAGTTCGCGCCTGATGATCAGTGGGCCAGCACTTTCAAAGCCTTGTTCCTTAAGCCAATCGACTAAATCAGGGTCCTCATTCATGAATTCTGCTTCAATCACGCATTTATTTTCTGGATGTAGGACAGGCTGACCGTCGTAGCGTTCGCCCATTAACAATCCCAATGCCCCCAAAACCAATGACTTACCGGCCCCTGTTTCGCCAGTGATTACATGAAGTCCGGTTTTGAAATGAATTTCATGGGCGCGAATGATGCCATAGTTACGTATGCTGAGGGTTTTTATCATGCCTAATTCGAGCGTTCTTGTCAACGCAACAATACGAAATGGGATTGTAACTTATTGATTGATTTTTTGATATTCCTGAGCATTTAAGGGGTCCATTTCAGACAAGAAATTCAAAATCTTAGCCTTTTCAGCTGGGGTCGCGGGCTGATATATGCCCACAATTTCATTCACTTTTCCCTTCAAAAATAAAGGCAAAATCACAGAGCCAGGTTTTGATTTGTATAGCTGGTGCAGTTTTTCGAGGGCCTCCGT
>CAIVQI010000169.1 GCA_903908015.1 uncultured Bacteroidota bacterium | reverse complement strand
TCTTAATTTGCCCTCACGCGCCACGGAGAGGGATCCTTCCTCTTCGGAAACCACCAAGGCCATGACGTCGGCCAGTTCAGATACCCCTAAGGCAGCCCGATGCCGTAGTCCGAGACCACTCCGCAATTCCGGGCTCTCCGAAACTGGGAGGACGCACGCCACCGATTGAACCCGTCCATCCATGATCCAAGCGGCACCGTCATGAATGGGCGATTCGCGGTGGAATACCGAAAGAAGCAATGCCCGTCCGACCCGTGCATCGATGGAGGTTCCACGCGACATCACTGGTGGCTGCAGTTCTTCTCTACTTACCACTATCAATAAGCCCAATTTCAGATTCATCGCGTCCCGAAGAAGGGGCAATAATTCTGTCGTTACATAATCCTCATCGGCGCGTTGGTCGCTGCCCCTCATCAGTTTGCGAAACCATTTTTGTGGACCTACCCCTGTATTGCCTCCCAGTTGCAACAAAAACTGCCTGATTTCGGGTTGAAACAAAACGATCAGCAACACCACGCCCATTCCCAGAAACTGACCAAGGATGGTACTGAGCAGTACCAGTCCCGCCCAATTCACCAATAGATACACCATGTATAATATGCCCAATCCCAGTAGGATTGCGGGGGCAAGGCTTCCTCTGACCAACACGAATACGAGGTACAAAAACAGCATGACGAGCAGTATATCGAGCCCAAACAGCCATGGCACAGGGTAGCCCATGGCTTCGATCAGTTCTTTCATAATGTGTTTTGTTTTGATAAGGAAGAACATACAGAAGCTGTATTTAATTCAGGGTCATGCACTTTTTGCCACAAGCGCACAGCCTGAACGGCAGGAGCCACGTCATGTACCCTCAAAATGCGGGCACCACGTTCCAAAGCAAGGGTATTCAGTACCAATGTGCCCCAAAGGGCGTTGTGGGATTCGACCCCTACCGATAAAGTTCGGGTGATCATCGACTTGCGGGATACCCCCACAAGCACTGGAAATCCCATATTCACCAGTGTATCGAGCTGATTCAACAGCTGAAATCCCTGCTCAGGTGTTTTGGCAAAGCCGAAACCGGGGTCTATGATGAGATCTGAACACCCCGCGTCGAGCAAAATTTGGGCCCGGTCTGACAATTCAAGCACCACCTCGGCCAACACATCGCCATATTGTGCCATTGAAGCCATATTTTCGGGGGTACCTCGGCTGTGCATGAGTATGTAGGGCACCTTCAGCCGAACAACTGTTTCGAAAAGATGTGGGTCGAGTCGCCCCCCTGAAACATCATTGATGAGGTCGGCCCCTACACTCATGGCTTGTTCGGCCACCGAAGCGCGCCAGGTATCAACAGAAATCAATTGCTCTGGGAACGCTCGCTTTACTAAACGTATGGCGGGTATGACCCGTTCCAATTCTTCTCGCTCAGAAACAGCGGGTGCTCCGGGGCGCGTACTGCATCCTCCTATATCGAGTATATCGGCGCCTTCAGCCACCATCTGCCTTGCCTGTTCAACCACATCCTTAGACGGGGCATGCCCTACACCTCGCGCAGAAAATCCCACCCGACTACCGGCATAAAAGGAATCTGGGGTTACATTGAGTATGCCCATCACCAACGGACGATCTACAAACAGCAGTTTGCCCTGAAACCTAAGACTTGATTTGATGGGGAATAACGTATTTTTGGACATTCCTATGGGTGTACAACAAAATAGAGCAAAATACGTAATTATTGACCCGTGACAGACACTTTGCCTGCTTTTGATGCGATAATGGCACAATGCCGCTCACTTTTTGAGGCGAAAAACCGCGACTATGGTCTTTCATGGCGCATACTTCGGACCCCATCCCTCACCGATCAGATTTTCATTAAAGCAGCCCGAATCCGCAGCATTCAGGAAAAAAAGACCCAAAAAGTGAGTGATGGTATCGCCGAAGAATACCTCGGCATCATCAATTATTGTTTGATGGCCCTCATTCAACTTGACCGGGAGCCCAACGGTGATTTAGCATCGACACCAACCAATTTGATGGAGGGCAATCATTTTTTCTCGGCCCAAACGCCTTTATCTGAACTATTAAAGGCCTACGACCATCATATTTCGCGCAACAGAAAACTGCTGTCGGATAAAAACCACGACTACGGAGAGGCTTGGCGCAGCATGCGCGAAACGTCCTTTACGGATTTAATCCTGATGAAGCTGTTGCGCATCAAACAAATTGAAGACAACGGCGGCCAAACTACCATCTCGGAAGGGGTGGGATCAGGCTACCGAGACATCATCAACTATTCCGTTTTTGCATGCATCCAAATGGGTGTGTGAACCCTACTGACAAACCATCAACCTCAAGAAAGCTGTATGAACTCATTCATTGAATCGGTTATCATCCTCAAAACCCATGTGTTTCGGGTACTCACCTCCTGTTTGTTCATGTTTTCCGGGTTTATCAAGGTCAATGACCCCAAGGGATTTGGCTATAAACTTGAAGAATACTTCGGTGTATTCGGAATCGATTTCTTAAATCCGATCGCTACTGGCTTGGCCATCTGCATCTGTGTGGCTGAAATGGCCTTAGGCATCGCCCTTTTGTTGGGCTGGCAAAAGCGTTTCACCCTTTGGTCATTACTGCTCATGATGGTCTTCTTCACCTTCCTGACTTTTTACTCGGCTTGGTTTAATAAGGTTACGGATTGTGGGTGTTTTGGCGATTTCCTCAAACTCACCCCTTGGCAATCCTTCTCGAAAGATGTGGTTTTGCTCGTGCTCATCGGGTGGTTGTTTTGGCGTCAACAGAATCTGCTGCCCCTGGGGCCAGGTAAGTTGATTACCCCCATTTTTGCTGTATTCAGCCTGTTGAGTTTGGGCGTAGGGGTGTACACCTATCAAAATCTGCCCCTGTTCGATTTTCTGCCGTATGCCGTCGGCAAGAGCATCCCGGAGGGCATGAAGGTGCCCGATGGAGCCCCTCAGGATGTGTACCGCGACACCTGGTACTATAATGTGAATGGAGCGGTGAAAGAATTCACCACCGAACAGGCACCTTGGGACATACAGGGTGCTGTGTTTGTTGACCGTAAATCGGTATTGGTGAGCAAAGGCTATCAACCACCGGTGCACGACTTCAGCATTTTCAATACCGACGGAGAAGATTATACGGAAGACTTTATTCTCGCCGACCGCTGCCTGCTCGTTACAGCCCGTGTTTTGGCTGATGGCCCGGCCGATGCATGGCAACAATTACGCGTGTTGCGGTCGACCGCCGACACTCTTGGCATCCGGTTTGCCGTTCTCACTGCTTCTACCCCAGAGGAAATTCAATCATTTGAAACCAAACACGGCACGGGATGGCCTTTGTTTATCACCGATGGCACCACACTCAAAACCATGCTTCGTTCGAATCCGGGACTCATGTACTTGAAAAATGGAGTTGTTGCAAACAAATGGCCGGCTACATCATTGCCGGATCCCAACTTCCTTCAAGCATCAGATCCGAGCCATTGATTCGGCTTTCTTTAATATCTAAGTATTATAATGTTTATTTTAATTTAATTACCTGGATTCATTCCTGAAATAAAATGGCACGCTTTATCCTGAGTCGTCTCTTCAACGGCCTGGCCGTGTTACTGGGGGTTGTTAGCTTGGTATTTTATCTGTTTCAGGTGCTTCCTGGAGATGGCGCACAAATGACCCTCGGACAACGATCCGATTTGGCATCCCTTCAGTCGGTTCGTCGCGAGTTGGGTCTCGATCTGCCCCCCTGGCAACGGTATCTGCGCTACATGAACGACTTATCCCCCATCTCCATCCACCCACCTAAGGTGGGCCAGGCTTATGCCCTGGAACATGACGGAATAATACTATTTAGGTCCCAAAACAACACCCTATTGCTCAAATATCCCAACCTCAGGAGGTCATACCAAACGCGTCAGCCCGTTACGGAAGTGCTGTCTTCGGCGCTGCCTGGCACCCTCTTGTTGTCGTTGAGCGCCATGCTGATGGCTGGATTGCTTGGGGTACTCCTGGGCTGCCTGGCAGCCAAATTTGTTGGCACATCCATCGATCAAGGCATTCAAACGGTTTCGGTGCTTGGTATTTCTGTTCCTTCTTTTTTCGCGGCCATACTCATTTCGTTTTTGTTTGGTCACCTTTGGCGAAGTTGGACTGGACTGCCCATGACGGGCAGCTGGTTGCTGACCGATCCCTTCGACGGCCCTCGTCCGGCACCCGCCCATCTCATCTTACCCGCCATAACTTTAGGCATCAGACCCCTCGCCATTATAGTGCAACTCACCCGCAGCGCTGTGCTCGATATTCTGGAACGCGACTTCATCCGTACCGCACGTGCCAAAGGCCTTCGCGAGCGCGAGGTCTACCTACGTCATGTTTTACCCAATGCAATGCCCCCAGTGGTCACCGCTATTTCGGGCTGGCTGGCCTCCCTACTCGCGGGTTCGGTGTTTGTGGAATACGTATTTGGCTGGCATGGACTGGGGAAGGTAACCGTTGATGCCCTGATGAATTTTGATATGCCTGTTGTTATGGGATGTGTCCTGCTGGTTGCTTTCTTTTTCGTATTGATTAATATTTTGGTAGACCTCATACATGCATGGCTTGATCCACGGATCCGTTTACATTAAGTCTGGTTGATGGTCAACAATAGTGGATTGTTTTCGGATGAAATGGAACGATTTTCAGTGCATTCAGATTTGGTCAATTGTTCAACGGGTCAACTTACTATTGGATTATTCGACCTCATGGAACTTCAAGTAAGGTGCAGCGTAACTCTTCAATTTAGGACCCCCAGCACATGAACCATCACAAAATCGCATTGGTGGGCATGCCCGGATCGGGTAAGAGCACGGTTGGACGTGACCTTGCCTGCTTAACCGGGTGGACATTCCTCGATCTTGACGCATGGTTGATTCAGCGTTGGTCGCTATCTATTTCCGAACAATTTCATGCATGGGGAGAAGCCCGATTTAGAATGCGTGAACGGGAAGCCCTTCAACATCTCTTGAAGCAACAAGGCTCTTTTGTATTGGCCACCGGCGGCGGGACTCCCATCTGGCACAACCAAATGAATCTGTTGTTGAAGGTTACGGTGGTGGTTTGGCTCGATGTGGCCCCCGACGAAATTGCAAGACGTTTGGCCCAAAGCCCTGGTGTTCGTCCGTTACTCTCCTCCCCAAATGCAGCTGCTCCCACGGCCCAAGAGGCCCTCAATCGAATACAAAGTCTATATGATGAACGGCGACCCATTTATGCTAAAGCCCACATCCGCGTAGAGGCAAACAGTTCGTCCGCCGAACTGGCACACCAGATCTTGCAGGTTATATAAAGCACCTGATAAACCCCCACATTTTTTTGGTGGTTTCATCATATTTCTTCTTTACTTTAGCCTTGTGATTTCTGCTTTGATGTTTGTCGAACATACGCCATTGATAAAGTATGATATACACCTAAAACCTTTAACATAATTCTCTAAACAAAACCGTATGAAAACCACCCGTCT
>CAIVQI010000168.1 GCA_903908015.1 uncultured Bacteroidota bacterium | reverse complement strand
GCTGCCGAACAGCTCGGCGCAGCACTGTTTGTGCACCCCTGGGAAATGATGGGCCACGACAAAATGCGGCGCTACTGGTTGCCCTGGCTCGTAGGCATGCCTGCCGAGACCTCCCTCGCTATTTGCTCGATGCTTTTTGCCGGCATCTTTGAAAAATTCCCCGGACTTAGGGTGGCCTTTGCCCATGGAGGCGGTTCTTTTCCAGCGACCTTTGGTCGCATCGAACGTGGTTTTGAGGTACGGCCCGATTTGGTGGCGATCGACAATCCCATCTCTCCGCGCAACTATCTTGGGCGATTTTGGCTCGATTCCTTGGTTCACGACCCTGAAATGCTCGACTATATCGCCCGGCTCATCGGGCACAACCGCATCTGTGTGGGATCCGACTATCCGTTCCCCTTAGGCGAATCAATTCCAGGTGGAATCGTGGCCGAGATGCATTGGACCGACGCGGAAAAGCATCAGGTTCGGTGGTCTTCGGCACTCGAATGGCTCAATGTCCCCGATCCGTTGCCTCCGAAAGCCAAAACAAAACCCTGATTATTTTAATCCGAACAAAGCCACTGACGACATGATGAACAAGTCACAACCCGATTTGTTTGGCGCACCTTATGGCACAGTCACCCCAATGCAATACCCAGGTCCGATTGGGGTGTTCGACTCGGGGCTGGGTGGACTCACCATATTGAATCAGCTCACCAAGCGTCTACCGCAATTCGATTACCTGTATCTGGGCGACCAGGCGCGTGTGCCCTACGGAACCCGCTCTTTCGAGACTGTTCTTCGCTACACCAAAGAAGGCGTTACAGAATTGTTTTCGAGGGGATGCGCTTTGGTGATCCTTGCCTGCAACACCGCTTCGGCCAAGGCACTGCGCAGCCTGCAACAGGAATGGCTTCCGGCCGCAGCCCCAGACCGCAGAATTCTAGGTGTGCTCAGGCCAAGCACCGAAGAAGCAGGCCATTTTACCCACAGCGGTCATCTGGGAATTTTGGCCACACCTGGAACTGTACGGTCGAACAGTTATCCCATCGAAATCAGCCACTTCTTCCCCAAATTAGCCGTAAGCCAGCTGGCCTGCCCGCTGTGGGTGCCTTTAGTGGAAGCGGGCGAACTCCATTCGGAAGGCACCCGTTTTTTCGTGGCGCGTGACCTCAAACGCCTTTTCGAGCTTGATCCCTTGATCGATGCGGTCTTACTGGCCTGCACCCACTACCCGCTTCTCATCGATTTGGTGCGTTCGATTGTTCCCCCCAATGTAAAGATCATAGAGCAAGGCCCCCTGATTGCCGAAAAATTGCAAACCTACCTCGAAAAACACCCGGAAATTCGGTCGCGATGCACCACCAAAGGGACGGTGCGCTACATCACCACCGATAAAAAAGAGGGATTTTGTGAGAAATCAGCTTTATTCGGCATGGCGATTGAAGCAGATCAGGTGGAGGAGGCGCATCATTTTCTATAAATCTGCCGGTGCCGTCCATGCTGCATGAACTGCTCAGCGAGCTTCAGTGGCATTTTTAACCCGCGTTTCATGCCCACGAATCACGCGCACGACTTTTTCATGAACCTCAAAGAATGAGGCGGCGCTACCACTCCAGGTAGTCGCCCTCCGGAACGGGGCATTCCAAAGTGAGGGACTGTAGGGTAACGGGATGTTCGAACGACAAACGCCAGCTGTGCAGCGCAATGCGTTGTTCGGGCAGTGCCATGGGCGCACCGTATTTGACATCACCCACAATGGGATGTCCGAGCATCGATAACTGCACCCTAATTTGATGCGGTCTTCCCGTTTTAGGCATCACCTCAACAACACTCCGGCTGCTGCCGTAAGACACCACCCTATAAAACAATTCGGCTCTTTTGCTGTCCCTCACCTCCTTTTCGTAGGCCCGAACGACATTTTTCTCCGTATTCTTTTTCAGAAAATGCACCAGAGTTCCCTCTTCAGGCCGAGGCTTGTCGGTGACCACCGCCAGATATTTTTTCTGCACTAGCCGGTCGTGGAACTGTTTGTTCATGCGTTCCAGCGCCTTGCTGGTACGCGCCAGGAGTACGAGACCCGACACTGGCCTATCGATTCTGTGGATGAGCCCCACGAAGGCGTCCCCCGGCTTGTTGTATTTATGAGCCAAATAAGCACCCACCCAATCGGTTAGCGCAGGATCACCGCTGTCGTCGCCCTGGGTGAGCATGCCCGCAGGCTTACCCACGGCGATCAGGTGGTTGTCTTCATACAATACCAAGGGTGTATGTGCATTTTCGGAACGCATTGTTTCTGGGTCTATGAGTTGTATTGTTCGCTGGGTCCTGGAAAATCACCAGATTTTACATCCGCAACGTAATGGCGTACCGCTCCACCGATCTCCTCGTAGAGGTTGAGGTAGCGCCGCAGAAATCGAGGGTGAAACTCGTGGGAAATACCCAGCATATCATGCACCACCAGTACCTGTCCG
>CAIVQI010000167.1 GCA_903908015.1 uncultured Bacteroidota bacterium | reverse complement strand
TCAACCTATTCAAAAGAGGGATGGCAATTTCAGATATTGCAGCGATACACCAAATTGAGGCGGAGGAAGTTGAGCGGATGATTACACAAAAGGGCTTTTCCTAGAATTTTCCAAAGTGTGTTGTTCGGCGCATCGAGGATGGTCCTGAAGTATCTGCGCAATAAGTCAACGCCTTAGGGTTTATTTTGAATGGGCGGTAAAGGGAAAACAAGGACAGGAATCTCCATCCGGTACACCATTTCATGGATGAGATCCGAGCCAAACAGCGTGTCAATGAGCCCTCTGCTTTCTCGACTTACCACCACCAAGCCAGAACCAAGCGATTCTACGGCTTTGGAAAGTCCATCGCTCACCTCATTCCCGTGCATATAGCGGAATCCTACGCCACGGGTGTCATACATTTTAGAGGCCCAAGACGACAAACCCTCCATTTTAAGTTGGGCGTCGAATTGGCGGTGGCGTGTCACATGCACAACGTCAACTTTGCTCTTCAGATTCTTGGCCAAGCCAATAACCATACCCAGTAGCGCTACATCCCCCTCGTGAAAACTACTGGCCATCATCACACGCCCCAGATCGATTTGGGTGCGACGAGCGGTGGTGGTTAATACGGCACATGGAGCCAAATCAATGACCCCTGACGTAGTGTTGTCGAAGACCAATCTGCTGAGGGTGTTGCTGATCTTATTGCCCATGCAAATGAGGTCGAAGGAACCCGAAGAGGCCACATGTAAAATCTCCTGAACCGGCTTCCCCTCCCTTATTTCATAGGTAATAGCACCTTTAGGTAATTTCAGAAGGGTTTTCAACAGCTTCAATTGTTTTTTCATCATCGATTCCGCGGCGTCCCCCATACTCTGGCGAAGTTTTTCGCGCGAGATTTGGGCCGTGTAGGGAAGGTCAAGGATATGCAGTAGGTGTATAGGGGCTTTTAATGGGCGGGCTATTTTCGCCGCTAGTTCAAGAGCGCGGTCAGATTCTATGGTGAAATCGGTGGACACGAGAATGCGCTTCGGATAGGTCGATTTTTTCATCTAGCTAGTCTTTTATTTCTGTAAGTGATCAAACGTGAATCAGCGGATTTAATGTGTGATGAAGGCCAGAATGTTAGCAGTTTCAAGCAAGTGATCGGCGGTGCTGCCCTTGAGAAAACGCTTGATGCCACCTGTTCCGTAAGAACCCATCACCAGCATCCGGTTGCCTTTCTGACGAGCAAAATAGGGGAGTTCTTCGCTTGCCTTTCCCTTAAGGCTTACCCATTCGAGATTGGAAAAACGGAGACGCATCCATTCGGCAAAACCCTTGTCAACCTCCTTGGGGCGGCTACCGGATTCGTGCACCTCCACCAAGTGCACTGGCCAAGTACGGCAATGTGGCTTAAATAAATGGTAGAAACGGTCGATGGCCCTCAGGCTGCCATCAGAGCCATCGTAACACAAAACAACCCCATCCGGATTATAGCCCGATTCAGGCAAGAGCATGACCGGGCAATAAGACTTTTTGAGCGTATCCTTCACCAATGTGGTGTTGTTGGTCTCACCCAAAGTATGGTAGTGGTGATAACCCATGAGCAGCAAATCCGCAGTTCGGCTTTCGCGAACAATCTCCTCAAGCGGATCGCCCTTGCGAAAATGAACGGTAAAACGCACCCCCTCCTCTTTACAACGCGACACAAAATAGCGGATGCTGCGCACCGATTTGGCTTCCGATTCGCTGAGGGTCTCCTTTATTACCTCGAACATATGCTCATAGTAAACAGGCTCACCACCCAAAACCGTATAATAATCAGCCAACATGGTGTCTTGCACAAACAAACCCGTAAGTACGGCGTCGTTCATGCGGGCCAAATGACATGCACGCTGCAAATAATCGCCAGAATTCAGGCTTTGGTCGGCCAATAATAGGATTTTGTTCATGGAAAGAGGTATTGTGGTTAAAAAGTCAGAAACATTCAAAAAATCAGAATCATACAAAGGTAGGATAAAAGAATATAAAAGAAAAGAGGAGAATTATATCCATATATTTGTTAAAGAGTCAGGGCCACCCTAAATAGGGTTATTTAGTTCGACCATTGTTCTAAGAGTTCAAGCGCATGGTGCGCTGTGCGGATCGCATCAACCTCCAGAAAAACGGCGTTTTTATGCTGTTTCATTGTGATTTTACCGTCACTTCCCTGCACCGCTTTCAGTAGTTTGCCAAATTCTACACTTTGGTAATAGCGCTCGTGTTTGCCATCGAGGAGGTAACATTTGAGGAGGCCTTTTTTTAGGACGATTTTTTCCATGCCAAGGCGCCGTCCCGCACGGCGCAGGCGCATCAAATCGAATAAGGTCTCTCCCGAGGCAGGAAGTGGTCCAAATCGATCCTCCAAATCGAGGCGGAACTGCTGCAAATCATCCTCGGTTTCCAGGTTGTCTAGCTGCATATACAAACTCAACCGCTCACTGGTCGATCGCACATAGTTGTCGGGCAACAAAGCATGCAGATCGGTGTCCAGTTGTACCTCCCGCGACCAGTCACGGTTCCCGGAAAATCCGCTGGCTCCACCCTCGCTTCCAGTAGATTTAGAGGTTTCACCAGATGCACCCCCTAACCCATGAGCGGTATCGGCATCCCCAGAATCCTGCGCGGTACCGGCATCCCCAGAATCCTGCGCGGTACCGGCATCTCCAGAAACCTGGGCCGCACCGGCATCTGCAGAATCCTGCGCGGCACCCCACTCATCCTCCTTCAACTCACGCAAGGCATCATCGAGGATCTTCTGATACATGTCGAAACCAATCTCCGAAATAAAACCACTTTGTTCGGCCCCCAAGAGATTACCTGCCCCCCGAATGTCGAGGTCACGCAAGGAAATCTGAAAACCACTGCCCAAATCCGAGAAATCCTCCATCGCTTTGAGGCGCTTGGCCGCCTCCGAAGTCAATAGGCCAGAAGAAGGAGCAATCAAGTAACAAAACGCCTTGGTATTGGATCGACCCACCCGGCCACGCATCTGGTGGAGGTCACTCAGGCCAAAGTGATGGGCACCATTGATGAAAATTGTGTTGGCATTGGGAATATCGAGTCCGGATTCAATAATATTCGTGGCCACCAACACGTCATATTGACCCTCAATAAAAGCCAACAAGACCTTTTCCAAGGCTTCGCCCTCCATCTGACCGTGACCAATGCCCACCCGGAGGCCTGGGCATAATCGTGAAAGCATACCGGCCATCTCGGAGATGTTCTGAACCCGGTTGTGTACAAAGAAAACCTGACCACCCCGACCGACTTCAAACAATATGGCCTCACGAATCCGCTCCTCATCGAACACCATACGCTCCGTTTGCACCGGTTGCCGGTTCACGGGTGGTGTGTGGATCACACTGAGGTCGCGTGCGCCCATGAGCGAAAACTGCAATGTACGCGGGATGGGTGTGGCCGTAAGGGTAAGCGTGTCTACATGCACCCGAAGTTGGCGCAGCTTCTCCTTTACTCCGACCCCAAACTTCTGCTCCTCATCGATGACCAATAGACCCAGATCCTTAAACACCAAGCTCTTCGACACCAACTTGTGGGTGCCAATCAAAATATCCACCTTGCCATCCTTCACCTTTTGTAGCACCTCCTTCTCCTCCCGCGCAGTGCGAAAGCGGTTCAGGTAATCGACCGTCACCGGAAACTCAGCCAACCGACGCGAGAACGTCTTAAAATGCTGCAGGGCCAGAATGGTGGTGGGCACCAGCACGGCCACCTGTTTGCCATCACAAGCCGCTTTAAATGCAGCCCGAATCGCAATTTCCGTTTTGCCAAAGCCCACATCACCGCAAACCAGGCGATCCATCGGATATGGCCGTTGCATATCGGCCTTGGTGGCCTCAGAAGCCTTAAACTGGTCGGGCGTGTCTTCGTACATGAAGCTCACCTCCAATTCGTTTTGCAGATAGCCATCTGGTGAAAAAGCAAATCCAGGGATAGAGCGGCGGCGGGCATATAAAGCGATTAAATCGCGGGCGATGTCCTTGACCTGCGCTTTGGTGCGCGATTTCAACTTTTCCCACTGTTCGCTGCCCAGTTTATTAACCTTTGGTGGCGCCCCCTCCTTACCCGTATAGCGTGCAATTTTGTGCAGAGAGTTGATTCCCACATACAGCAAGTCGCCATCGCGGTAGAGCAAGCGAACGGCCTCCTGCTGCTGCCCATTCACATCCAGTTTTTGGAGGCCATCGAAAACCCCAACCCCATGGTCGATGTGCACCACAAAATCGCCCGGTTTCATGTCGCGCAGTTCCTTCACCAGAAGCGATTCACTTTTGCGGTATCTGTTTTGCAGGTTGTATTTATGATAGCGCTCAAACAATTGGTGGTCGGTATACACACTAAACCTCAGGCCATGGTCGATGAAGCCTTCATGCAAGCTACCCGGCAGGGGTGTGAACAATAAGCCAGCCTTCAGATCCTCGAATATTTGGTAGAGCCGGTCGATTTGTCGCGGCGCATCGCTAAACAAAAGGTTGCGAAAGCCCTCGGCGTGGTGCCCCCCCATTTGTTCGATCAGCAACTTAAAGTTTTTACGGATCGCAGGTTGGGGTGATGCCCCCCATGCGATAGAAGTCGTCACGGTCCGCGCCCCCCCTCCGGTAGGTGTGGAAAGGCACAGCATTCGGTGTTTCAGGCAGAGCGCCTCCCATTGTTGGGGCAACACCAAACGGCTGGGATCCGGGGGATGCGCATCGGTGTGTTCGTCGACCTCATCGGTAGGCAGGTCAGCCGTGTGCAGCTGAAGCAGTTCCTGGTGCATGAGGTCGATGCGTTCGGTGACGGCCCCAGGTTCGTGTACCCACAGAACGGTATCATCAGGTAAAAACTCGAGAATATTTTGCCTTTGCTCATCGGGGAGCGATTGGGCCGGGTTGGGCATCAAGCTCAGGAGCTCCATTCGGCGCACCGAGCGCTGGGTGTCGGGTTCGAAACTCCGCATGCCCGCAATGGAGTCGCCGTCAAGTTCAATGCGGCAAGGTAGCTCGTGCGCATAGCTGAACACGTCGATCAGTCCACCCCGCAAGGCAAACTGACCCGCTTCAAACACGAAATCTACCCGTTCAAACCCATATTCAATGAGTACGTCGATGAGAAAATCCACATCCAATGGTGCACCGAGGCGCAGGTCAAGGGTGTTTTGGGTGAGGGTACTCCGCGAAACCACCTGTTCGGCCAAGGCTTCGGGGTAGGTCACGATCAGCAGTGCCCCTGAGTTTGGGTGGCCAGCGATGCTGAGCACTTCGGCCCTTTGACGGTTTTGTGACGCGTCTTGTCGTTCCAGCGCGCGCCTTCCACGGTATGAAGCCGGGAAAAACAAGGGCTTCGTTGGGCCTTGCTCATCCTGAAGTTGCTCGAGGTCGTGGTGCAGATAGGCCGCCTCCTCCCGGTCGCGGGCCACACACAGCAAAGTAGCATTCAGTTCCGCATGAAGTGTGGTGAGAACGATGGCCGGTAACGAACCACACAACTGTTGCACATGGATGCAGGCCGGTGATTGATGTCCGCCAACACCAAAACCAATGCCACCTTCCCCTGCGAGTTCCCCTCCACGCCAATCGGAATTGAGTGCAGACAAGAGCGCGCGCGAACGAGCATCATCGCGGTAGGCTTGTTTGAGGTCAGAAAGCCGAAAAGCAGAAGCTTCCCGTAGGGTAGAAGTTGGCATATGCACGGAAAGTCCGGAGGAACGAGTGAACTTTTACGGGGCGGGCTCAGCCAACAGCAATTCGATAAACTGACGCGTTTCGGTGACGAACTGGGAATGGGCCATGCCCGTGGCCGGACCATCGAAGCCAGTATGTACCTTCCTGATGCGGCCTGTGCGGTCGAGGAACAGGGTAGTCGGGTAGGCCATAAAGCGTTCCAGCATAGGCAAAACGGCATGAACGGAGGCGGAGTCGGGTCTTCCCGCCACGGCCATGGGGTAGCGAGCACCATAGCGTGCGGCCAGTCTGCGCAGGTTATCGCGTGCCTTTTCGGGTTGGGCGGTGCGTTCAAAACCAAGCCCAATGACCTCAAAGCCGCGCGTGGCGTACTCCTCCCGCCATTGCGCCAACAAAGCCGTTTCGTCGAGGCAATTCGGGCACCAGCTGCCAAGGATTTGTAGCACAATGACTTTCCCCTTAAACCCATCGACTTGCGGGCCCACCATAGACCCGTTCAAATCGGTGAGCTGAAAGTCAGGTCTCCGACCCGGGTCTTTCAATCGGGTGAGACCCAGGGGGTCGGGTAGGGTGGCCGAAGGGTCGTTGCGGGCCACAAACCGACGGCCCGGGCCTGAACCAGAGAAAAGCATGCCCACGAGGCTTTGGTCTTCCTGCAGGCAGGCCCGCACGAGGTAGGCGCCCGAACCGTCGAAGCCCGACATAAACAGTGAATCCCCGTCCATGATGCCATCCAGGTAGCGGTAGTCGCCATACGGCGTGCGAAAGGTGCCCGAAACAGCGCTGCCAGTTTGACTAAAACTACCGATTGCGGCTTGAGAATCGCCGTCGGTCTTATAGAAAGTTGTGGCCCAAATGCCCCCCACCTCGTCAGGCAGACGGCTCACACGCGCAGCGAACTTGTACTTACCCCCACGGGTGGCCACATACGGTATGCTGCTCTCCTCGTCGTTCTTCACCTTCACCAGCCGCCCCATCAGGCTATCGCCCCCGCTGGAAATACCCGCAATCAGCACACTCTCAAATACCGGAAAGCGCACGATCAGGCTGTCGCCCACGACCTGCATCTCCTCCGTGCGCAGGGTGTCGCGACCATCGATCAACTCAAAGCGAAAGGTGGAATCGCCTGTGCGCGTGAGCCCAAAAAGGAACGGAAGTTCCCCCCCCTCCGTCAACAATGCCCCCCGCCAATCGCCCTCCATCAGGCGGTACTTACCCGGCAAGTCGGTGCCCCATTTGCAAGAGTTCAGCCCAGCTACAATGACTAAAAGCAGTAAAAACACCCCCCTATTAAAGGCCAAATTCCGGGTTTTTTGGGGATAAAAATATCGTAACATTAAAATATCTTTAAAAATAATCCTACATTAAACTGTTTTTTACCCGAACGAAGGCTTCCACGGCGGCGCTGAGTTGCTCCGTAGTGTGGGCGGCCGACAACTGCACCCTGATCCGTGCTTGCCCTTGGGGAACCACCGGATAGAAAAAGCCCACAACGTAAACGCCTTCCTCCAGCATGGCCTCGGCGAAACGCTGACTCAAGGCCGCGTCGTAGAGCATGATCGGCACGATGGCCGATGCCCCGTCGCGGATGTCAAATCCGGCCCCAATCATATCCCTTTTGAACTGACGAACATTCGCTTCGAGGCGGTCGCGCAACGCAGTGGTTTCGTCGAGCATGCGGAACACCTCGAGCGAGGCACCCACAATGGCTGGAGCCAGAGAATTGGAGAATAAGTAGGGACGCGACCGCTGTCTGAGCAATTCGATCAGTGCCTTCCGTCCGGTCGTATAACCTCCCATTGCCCCGCCCAGTGCCTTGCCCAACGTGCCGGTCACCAAGTCAATTTCGCCCATCACCCCACACAATTCGGGGGTGCCCCGCCCGGTAGCGCCCAAGAAGCCTGCCGCGTGGCATTCGTCCACCATGGTGAGCGCCTCGTAGCGGCGGGCGAGCTCCACGATGCGATCGAGTTGGGCCACATAGCCGTCCATACTGAACACCCCGTCGGTAGCGATCAGGATGTGACGGGCCCCTTCCTCGCGCGCTTTTTGCAGTTGCCGTTCCAGATCCTCCATATCGTTGTTGGCATAGCGATAGCGGCGCGACTTACACAACCGCACCCCGTCGATGATCGATGCGTGGTTGAGGCTGTCGCTCACAATGGCGTCATTTTCGTCGAGCAAAGGTTCAAACAAGCCTCCATTCGCATCGAAGGCCGCTGCATATAATATAGTGTCGTCGGTGTGGTAAAACCGCGCGATGGTCTGCTCCAGTTCCTTGTGGATGTCTTGCGTTCCGCAAATAAACCGAACGCTGCTCATGCCAAACCCATGCGTGTCGAGGGCCTGTTTGGCGGCGGCGATGACCCGTGGGTGGTTGGAGAGGCCGAGGTAGTTGTTGGCACAGAGGTTCAAGACCTCCCTGCCGTCGGCCAGGGTAATGAGGGCATCTTGTTGACCAACAATGATTCTTTCGCGTTTGAGCAGGCCAGACGCATCGAGGCGGGCCAGTTCCTGTTCGGCTTGCTGCTGAAGGAGGGGGGTGTACATGGAGGGTGTGATTTTAGTGTGATACGTGTGTCATTGAACCGTGATTTTCCATGAAAGCGGTGCCAAAAAAGAAATGAAGCTGTGAACACTGTTCAAATTGAAACACCTTCATGCAATACCTCATCAATGAAACGTCACAAAAATAGGACAAAGTGTTCGCCAACTATCCAGAATAGGTTTGCCTGATCAAGTTATCAACCCATAGCGTGGAAAAAAAACGAAATCATGATGCAAAAAAGGCCCCTCTGAGCGCCTATTTTTCACAAGGCATTCAAAATTGTTGGAAAAGGAATTTTAAATTCGATGTAGATGACCCATACAGCCAGTGTAGGAATGGGACTGACCAGGCGAAGCTGTAGGTTTTGGTCCAATGATGCGCGTAAAACTCGTAATTTTGCAGTTTTTAGTTTAAAATCAATGAATCCTACCAATAGGAAATATCATGTTTAGAAAAATCTTCATTATACTACTATTAGTAGGAATCGTTTTTGTTGGCATTCCAGCAAGAGTGTGGGCACAAAATCAACCCAATGCAGCCCAAATGGCACTCATCAACAAGGAACTTGAGGAGCGTGGGCTCACCCGTGCAGAAGCGGAGAGTGGTTGCAGAGCCGCGGCATCAACCTACAGAATTTATCGCCCGAGCAATTGATGGGCCGCCAAAAAGAAATTCTGAATGTGCTGGATGACCTGGCGAGGCAGAAGCGAATGGGTGGACAATCAAAAGGGAATGATCGAAAGGAAGAGGAACCGGTCGCTGTGCTTGAACCTCGGGTAACGAAGGAAGAAAAGGAGGCAGATGAAGCCAGTTTGGTGGCGCAAAAGGCTGCATTGCAGCAAAAAAAGGGCTCCGATATTTATGGTCATAACCTCTTCACCGATCAAACTTTGGCTGTTTTCCGCACCACAGAAGGGGCAAAAGCACCTGATCATTATATTCTTGGGGCAGGAGATCAGCTTCGGATCACCATATTTGGCAACTCCCAAGACGATTTGTCGCTCGAAATCAACCCTCAGGGCTATGTACAGCCATCGGGGATGTCACAAATCTACCTTCAGGGGATTCGACTGGGGGATGCCCGTCGATTATTGTTCCAAAGACTCAGCGGAGCCTACCGATTTAGAAGCGACCAATTCAGCCTGACCCTCCAAACAGCCCGCACCTTGCAAGTGAGTGTGTTTGGCGAAACAGCCCTCACCGGAACATTCACCCTCTCGGCCCTCAACAGTGCATTCAACGCTTTGGCCGCTGCAGGTGGGCCCGAAGAACAAGGGTCCGTACGAAAGATCCAGATCATCCGAGGCAAAGAGCGCAAGCTACTCGATGTGTACCGTTTCATGAAAGATCCCGCTGTGCAAAGCGATTTCGATTTGCAGCACAACGACGTGCTGTTTGTGCCCATGGCCGAACAGGTGGTGCGCCTCGATGGGGCCGTACGCCGTCCAATGCGTTATGAGTTGATCCCAGGGGAAGGCCTCAAACAACTGATTGAGCTGGCAGGCGGTCTTCGGTACAATACCTACGTGGAATACGTACAAATAGAACGCTCACAAGCCGATTCGGTGGTGCTGCTCGAGTATCGCTTGCAAGACATCCTTGATGGCAAGCAGAATCCCGCGCTGCGGGATGGGGATGTGGTGCGCATTAGAGAAAGTAGTCGCCCCCTTGAATCCTATGCCGAAGTGGTGGGGGCTGTTTTTTACCCAGGAAGGTACGACCTCACCCCCCAAATGACCCTGAACAGCGCCCTGATGCGCGCGCAGACCACTCCAGAGTCGCGCTTGGAATTTTTTATGGTTGAACGCAGGCGACGCGATGGCACCACCGAATTGTTGCGGGTGGCGGAGGAGGAGGCCAAGCAGTTCAAACTGCAAGCACGCGACCTGATACGGGTTTTCGACAAGGCCACATACACGGATACTTATGAATTGGCCGTGCAAGGGTCAGTGCGCAGACCGTTCAATCGTCCGTTTGAGCTTGGCGACATGATTTCCCTGAAAGATGCCCTTCAATTGGCCGGGGGGACCGAGCCAACGGCTCATCCTGAGGCGGTTGTACGCCGCCGCGACCCAACAAATCCCAAATTGGAGGAATATCTCACCATTGACCTAAACCAACCTGGTGATTTCAAATTAAAAGCGGGTGACCAACTTACGGTCTACGACCGCATGACCTACACCCGAACGGCGGGATTAACGATCACAGGCGCCGTACGGAATACACGCACCCTCAACTACACCCCCGAATTGAGCCTATCCGATTTGATACTGATGGCTGGAGGATTTACCGAGTCTGCCGACCCCGGTCGAATCGATTTGTTTCGACTAGAATACGGCACAGGGGAGGGCAGTAGGTACAAGCGGATGAGTCTACAGGTCGACTCGCAGTATAGGGAAGTCGGTAGTTCTCTGCCCTTTCAGCTGGCGCCCTTCGATCAAATTCATGTGCGTAAATTGCCTTTATTCGACCTTAACCGAAGTGTTCGAGTCGAGGGTCAAATCATGTACCCCGGTGAATATCCATTGAAGGAGTACCGTATGCACCTGAGTGAGCTCATCAGCGAGGCAGGTGGACTCAATAAATTGGCTGAAAGGAATTATGCGGTCCTGTTCAGAAGCCATAACCAAATAAAGCAAGTGGGGATTAATTTAAAAAAATGCTTGAAATATTCGGGAAATCGACGATACGATCCGGTTTTGGTGGAAGGAGATGAAGTCAAAATTCTCACCTTCAGCAACACAGTGGGCATACGTCTCAAAGCCACACAGCAAGAGGAAATGTTCGCGGAGGTGTTGGGACAGGAAAAAGCGTATGAGGTGAGCGACTTCGTGTTTCAGGGCAAGCACAGAGCCCGTTGGTACGTGCGCAAGCTGGCAGGGGGATTTGCCAAAAAGGCAGATAAAGCAAGCCTTACAGTCCGCTACCCCGACGGAAGTATGCGTGGCACAAACAATTATCTCATATTCAAAAGAACCCCACCGGTTCGTCCGGGATCTGTTGTTGCCCTCGAGTATAAACGCGAAAAGCCGAAGGAGGAAAAGAAAGATGTGGATGTAGACCTGGTGTTTGCCCGCACCCTTCAGGCGTTGACCTCCCTCACCACAGTTTTGTTGCTTCTCACTCGTCTTTAGTAGCAAACCCAAGCCCAAACCCAATTCCTGAACCCATTTATCCCTATGAATGATCAATCCACCCAAAGAGCGGTAACGCTGGGGGATCTCACTGATCGCCTGAGTCATTTGTTGCAGCATTACTGGAAACAGCGCGCACGCATGGCGATGTATGGTTTTGGCTTGGCCATTCTGGGTGTTGTGTTGGCTCACTTCTTTCGAGAGGAGAAGTTTGAAAGCCGAATCACCTTCGCTGTTGAGGAAAAGACAGCAGGCATGGGGGGGCTCTCAGGCCTCGCCAATCAACTGGGGCTGGGCCTATTCGGCGATGCGAGCCTGTTTTCTGCAGACAACCTGATGCTATTGCTGAAATCAGACCGAATCATTCAGAACGCCTTGCTCAAGCCACTTCCCCAGCGGGGCGACAGCACTTTGTTTAATGACTGGCTATTGCGCAATTACCCCCGCACCCTCAGCAAAGGGGAGGTCAACCTCATACCGGCAGGCAAGCCGCGCAGCCAGTTTACGCGGCTTGAAGACAGCGTTCTCACGGCGCTCACTTTGGAATTGGTGGAAAAGGGAATTGTTTTGGAGCGCGTTGACCGTAAGGCGTCGCTCATCAATTTAAGGGTGAAGGCCAACGATGAGCGTTGGGCATTAGACCTGTCTCAAGAATTGTTGCGCGAAGCCACCTTGATGTATATGGATTTGAAGGTAGGGAAAACACGCAAACACGTTCAGATTCTGGCCAGTCGGGTGGATTCGATTGAACGGGTGATGAATTCCGCGGTGTATAGCGTGGCCGACGAGCAAGACCAGATGCTTGGATTTGTACAAGCCAAAACCAAGGTCCCCCGAATGCGTAAGGAGATGGAGGTACAGATGCTTGGTGCTGTGTATGGCGAGTTGGTGAAAAGTTATGAAATGGCCAAATATGCCCTGGAAAGGGAAGAGCCGGTGATCCAGGTCATCGATCAGCCGCGACTCCCCCTGGAACGTTTTGGGAAGGGGCGGATCTTATTTGGCTTGTTGTTTGGTTTTTTGGGTGGGGTCATCGGACTCATCCAACTTCGTCCGCGCCAAGAGCGGCAATAGGTCTCACGTACGAAAATTCATCGAGTACACATGAAATATCCAGAATTTCCAACAGTGGACGTAGCGGGCATTCCCACAGCCGCAATCGACCGCACCGCATTGGCGCAGATGTTGGGGAATCATTGCGCGAGCTGGCGCAATGCTGCAGAATCGGAGCGACCAGAGCCATTTTTGGTGTTTAGCAGCAACGGACACGCGATTTCATCCTACCACAGCGACGCCGGCTTTGCTGACATCATGGATGAAGGGAGTTGCATTCATGCAGACGGACAAAGCGTGGTGACTTTTTCGCGGTGGTTTCATGCTGTTCACATTCCGGAGCGGGCGGCAACCACCGATATGATCCACGACCTGCCTGAGCGGTACCCTCATCCTCTTCGCCATTTTTTGATGGGTTCAAAGGAAGACGTGGTGCAAAAAGCTGCCCAAATTCTGGGAGTCAGGCACCAACGAATGACCATTGTGGGGGTGCGCAATGGGTATTTCAAGCGGGAAGAAGAGGAAGAGATCTGCGCTCAGATCAACGCATCGGAAGCGGATGTACTTTGGGTGGGCATGGGAAAACCAATAGAACAGGCATTTTGTATCCGAAATAGGAAAAAATTGAAAGTTCCTGTTATTATAACATGCGGAGGTTGTTATAATTATATTACGGGGGACTATCCCCGGGCCCCCCTATGGATGCAAAATGCGGGGCTGGAGTGGGTTTTTCGCCTGATGGATGACCCCAGGAAGCTGTTTTGGCGGTATGCGCTCACCAATCCCCACAGCGTGTATTGCGCCTGGCGCTACCGCAAATCGCGCAAAAATTGATGGGTAGATGCACTAAAAGCTTCTTCCACTGATGGCGGACCGGTTAAGTATTAAGCGGGCTGTAGGTGCAGTGGGTGGCTCGGCGGGTACGGCACTCACCAATCTCCTCCACGGATTGGCCATCATGCAATGGTGCAGCCAACGTGAATATGGGGTATTCGCTTTTTTGCTGGTTACCCAAGCACTGTTGATGGGTCTTTCGAATGCACTGCTGGGTTCGCCGGCGCTCATCGAGTTGTCGGCCTGTGAGGGGCCAGAGCGTGACGATCGGATGCGGAGCTACCTGCTCGTGAACCTGATGTTGTCGTTTGTTGCGGGACTGCTGCAAGCGTCGGTTGCATGGGGAATGGATGCACCCACGCATACCTCAATTGCATTTGGGTTTAGTGGACTGTTTACCACCCTAAGGTGGTTCGGCCGTGCCTATGGCAACAATACCCATGCACACCATCGGGTGGTGGCTTCCGATGCGGTTTACACGGCAGTCGGACTATCAGGAATTTTCGTGCTGTTCGCCACAAATAACATTGGCCTGCTTCAAACAGCCTGGTTGAATGCGGCTGCAGCCCTACTTGCCCTTCCTGCGCTTTCCAGAAGTTTTCACCGGTTACAGTGGAGCGCCTTGTTGTCCGTTTTTGGCGGCAATAAGCAGTCCAAAAAGTCTGACGTAAATGGCAGACAGGCATCGGTATGGTGGATTCCCTTTCGCGAGGGATTTCAGCGGCAGGGACAACACGCACTGCTCGGGGTTGTTGCAACAGAGGCCACCGCCAACGCCCATCCATATATCGTCACCATCCTCTTGGGCAGTGAGGCCTTCGCCCCCCTCGCTGCGGCCATGCTGCTGTTCAGGCCACTCGCGGTGGTGAACATGAGCCTCACCCAGGTGGAAAGGCCACGTCTACGCAAGTTGATCCACCAAGGCCTGGCCAAAGAAGCCCAACATTCACTCAAGCGATTTAGAATCTTGAACCTCACAGCTTGGCTGGGCAACGTATTGCTTGCCTGCGGAATCCTAGGGTTTGCTGCAAACTCCTACTGGAAG
Organism: uncultured Bacteroidota bacterium; assembly: GCA_903908015.1. Lineage (GTDB taxonomy): Bacteria > Bacteroidota > Bacteroidia > UBA7662 > UBA7662 > F1-60-MAGs140. The sequence goes on along the minus strand of CAIVQI010000167.1, from coordinate 454 downwards.
GAACCGGCGACTATGCCCATATTCCAATCGTCTTTATATATGCTCATCATCATCCGCTTGCTGTCGACGTTCCGTGCCCCCAGCAGCGTACTCTGGCAGGCACACGACCAGTTCCGTGCATTGAGTCGGTTTACACTATACAGTGCCCTCATAACGGTACCTTCCACCACACTTTTGGCCTATTTTAGCGGCGCGGAAGCCTCGCTTATCGGAATACTTGCCGGAGAATGCGTGCTGTTATACCTCATCATGGGCCCCAGGAACAAGAAGTTATTGAATGAACACTGAACAACCCAAAAGCAACACAACGACCGATCCCCTCATTTGCATAGGGGTACCTACATTCAAGCGGCCAAATGGACTTAGGGGGCTGCTCCAATCCTTGGCCGCACAACAAACCCATCTTCGCCTGATGATTTTGGTGGCCGATACCGCAGGAGAAGATGGCCAAGGC
>CAIVQI010000166.1 GCA_903908015.1 uncultured Bacteroidota bacterium | reverse complement strand
GGAGGGAGAACATCTTTCTGAACGGGGCGATTCTGGGGATGAGCAAGGCGGAGATCCGGAAGAAGTTTGATGAGATTGTGGCCTTTGCGGAGGTGGAGCGGTTTTTGGACACGCCGGTGAAGCGGTACAGCAGCGGGATGTACGTGCGGCTGGCCTTTGCGGTGGCGGCCCATCTGGAGCCCGAGATTCTGGTGGTGGATGAGGTCCTCGCCGTGGGCGATGCGGAGTTCCAGAAAAAGTGCCTGGGGAAAATGCAGGATGTGGCCAAAGGCGGTAGAACAGTGCTATTTGTCAGCCATAATTTATCAGCCGTAAAGACTCTCTGCACGAGATGCCTTCTTCTAAAGTCGGGTAGAGTTATGCTAGACAAAACTGTTGACGATGCGGTGGCGCACTATCTTCGATTTGATGCAGTACCATCTTCTGGAGTCTCCGGCTCAATCAAGCTTGGTGACACCGTGTTTTTAACCGAGCTCACAGCTAAGCCGTCTGCTTTTTGCCGTGATCAGGAGGTGACTTTCACAATTGAAATAGCGGCTCAGACCAATGAAATAATTTCAGACCTTGCGTTGATTGTCTATGCAGTTACTGGAGAGCGGGTTTCAGTAATAGATCTAAGGTCGGCCACAGGAGCTTATAAGGTTGAAGGAAAATCAAAAATTCGGCTGCACACCAAATTACCAAACCTGCCATTAGTAGAGGCAGATTACCATGTTGGACTGTGGTTGAATTCAACTACGGTGTCTAAAATATTTACGAATCTGTTGACATTCCGAATCTTGCCTTCCGAAAGGATCGATGGCCTTGTGCAAAGAGAACCGCAATATCGCGGATTCGTCGAATTAAATGGAAAAGTTGAGGTCGTCTGAGGTTCGAAACAGGCATAACCGTGGCATTAGAGCGTCACGCGCGCATTCCATTGAAAAGAAAATTATTACACTACAAAAATAAGACCAACATTTTGGCACCCTGCGGATTCGGTGAATATTAGAGAGCATTTACGTCGCAGTCGTAAGCTATCTGCCCAAACAACTCTTTGGTGTGCCCTGTTTGAAATGCTTAACCGGGCATTCATCCGGCTAAAATTAAAAAGTCAAATAGGACTACCAGTAAAAATTTTTAAGAATTCAAATCATTCTTTCTACATGCGGCTCGGAACAACAGATTGGGACACATTCAATGTTACCATTTTATTGAATGAGTATGGCTTTGTGCGGAATCGAGTGAGGATGCTGGAAACAATCGTGGATTTGGGTGCAAACATCGGTGACAGCACGCGTTTCTTTGCAGAGGAGTATCTTAAGGCTAAAATTATAGCGATCGAACCAGACAGCGGAAATTTCAGAATATGCAGAAAAAATGTCCAGCATTTAGAGTCCATTGGTCGCGTAATTTGCAAGCAGTGCTTTATAGGTGCCGTTCCGGGCTACGCCGTTATTGATAGGTCAAAAGGTGAATGGAATTATTCTATGGATCGTAACTCTGCTAAAGGCGATGTGATCCCCGTTATAACCATCAATCAGATTATGGCTGATTATGATTTAAAGGAGATCGGCCTTTTGAAGTGTGACATTGAGGGTGGGGAAAGCGAACTTTTCAGCGACTGCTCAAGTTGGATATCACGGGTCAAATATTTGGCAATTGAGACCAATCCCCCATACAGCGCAGATATCCTTGAAGCGGCGTTAATGGTTTCAGGTGGTGATTTCGTCAGAATTCACCATGCAGTGCCCGATGGGTTTCATGAACTAGTTCTATTTGGTCGTCGGGATGTCTTGGCGCATTAATGACTCATTTGCTTGCAGAAAAAACCGCGCGTTGCCGTGTTTACCTGTTCACCTATCAAAGACCGGCCCTACTGCAAAGGGCCATCCAGAGTCTGTTGGTCCAAACCTATCAAAACTGGGTGTGCGAAGTTCACAACGACGACCCCAATGATTTGAGGCCTTCAGAGGTGTTACGGGAAATTTCTGATCCGCGCATGTCGTTGATCACGCATCCAGAAAAATACGGCCCAACCAAGACCTTCAATTGTGCGTTTGTTCCGATCAAAGAAGAATTTAT
>CAIVQI010000165.1 GCA_903908015.1 uncultured Bacteroidota bacterium | reverse complement strand
CATTCTCTAAAATAGTTGGGTATATCTGGAGTAAATCATTTTTTTCTGTCTCGTTAATGAATGTTCCGTAGCCTGTAGTGGTGGTGAAGGTGCCCGATGCACTTTGCGCTGCACAGGTCCAACCGGGATTATAAGGGCGTATCGTATAGGTATAGGTAAGATTGGGTTGAAGTACCGGGAGCGTGTATGTCAGAGCAGTATCACCTCCGTGCACAAATACATCCGTAACCTTGAGATTATTGCGCCGAATACGAATCATGTAGGAGGTCGCGCCATCAACTTTTCTCCATCTGAACTGTACCCAATTCGCTGGCTGGGCCGGGCCTCCTGCGACTGGAGAGAGCGGCGTAGTGGTTCCAGCCAAAGTATCTACAAAATAGGGGGGTTGAAGCAGAAGATAACCGCGAGAGGCTGATGGGCCAGCTAAAGTGGACCGCATGGTTTGGATTTGCTGATCGCTAAACCGATTCTGACAATTGTCGTTCGAATAAGACATATAAAGTGCAGCATCCGGGACAAATGTATCTCCATTTCTATCGGTATCAGAAGGCGTGAAGCCGAAGCAATTCCAGCGATAGCCTATGTAATCGGCTTCCGTGTCGCAAAAACGATCGCCTGCTGTAGCGCAATTGGCGGACAAACGGGGAGGAGTCTCATTCGTATTGCGCGTTACCCGTTCAGAAAATGGACCTGTAGGATCGCCGCTTGTGCCATCGAATGGGTGCGGTAAGGCAAAGTAGTGACCCATTTCGTGTGCTAGGGTGGTGTTACCCGATTGAGAACAAGGTACACTCATCATCAAGCCCCCTTGTGCGCTTCCTGATGGACCGGAACCGCTACCAGGGAATGTGGCGTAACCACACAGGCCGATGGAACCCAAGTCAACAAAATAAATATTCACTACGCGACTTTGGTTGTATGTATCCATCAATTGTGCGCCTTGGGCATAGGATGTATGGCGGTAAAGGGATGAATTGGCGATGATGTTGGGCTCGCCTTTCATATAAAAAAACAACCCTGAGGATGCGTATTTTTCATTCAATTGGCACAAAACTGTGAGCCAGGTGTTGAAATCATAAGAATTTCCACCAATGTCCTGAACCACATGGATCTTGACAGGGACCATGATTCGGTTGTTGGAGACCCTTTCAATACCCAAATCGAAACGTTTGTTTAAATCTTCAAGATGCGCAAAGTGATCAGGTGTGGGCTCCGCTGTGCCACATAGGCCTTGTGCATTCCATTGTGCGATTACAGGAGTACTTATCGTCCAGAGAAACACAATAAAGGACACCAAGTTGAATCGGTATAGGTTGTTGCAATTCATGACAGGAATTTTGCTATAAAAATGTTCGATGAAGTGGGAATGAAACTATCAGGTAATGCTCGTCGGATTGTAAGACGATCTGACGATCATGTTGAGATTTGAGCTATTAGCGAACCACAATTTTAAAGGTCTTGCGGCGTTGACCTTGTTGAATATGAACATAATATAAGCCTGAAAAAAGCGGCGGCAATGTGATTTTATGTTTGACTACATCATCTATGTCCGCCCATTCCTGAATTTTTCGTCCCCATGCATCGCGTAGCTCTGCCTGAGCAGGTGTATGTTCATTGATTCCAACGATGTTCAAACGCTGGGTATTGCCTGATTCCAAAAGGGTTGGATATACCAACCATGAAGGGGTTTCAGATTCTGAAGGAATGCCAACATTGGATATATACGCACCGGCGTAAAAGAATATCCGATCTGAATATGGCGTGCAAAGATTGGCTCCATTCAAAGCCCGAACTTGCCACGAGTGCTCGCGGTTGGCCCTAATCAGTCGGGCCTGGCTGATGTAGAAGGTATCGGTTGTGATGGTATCAAGCACAGAAAAGTTGAACAAGAGAATTCTGATTTGATAGGCTGTAGCCCCAGGAGTACGGTTCCAGCGAAATACAACATAATTTCCAGGGAATGTGTCGGCTGTGGCTGGAGAGATGAGTGCGGCTCCTGTGGTGATATCGGGGTAAGCCGGCATAGGGTTGATGGTGAGGTAGCCTCGGGGCGAATTCGTGGTGGTGAGCGTGGCCCGCATGGCTGTAATCTGTTGGTCCGAGAAGCGACTCATGCATTGGTCACTCGAATAACTCATATAATAGCTCGAATCTGGGCGAAATCGGTCGCCATTGATATCAAGCTGGATGATCCCGGTTGGACAATTCCAGCGGTTATCAATGAAATCAGCCGGGGTATCACAGAAGTTGTCGCCTTCCGTATTGCAGTTGGCCGAGAGCCGTGGCGAGGGTTCGTTGAAGTTTCGTGTAACACGTTCTGCATTGGAGGCAGTTGGATTGTTGCTCGTTTGGTCGAAAGTATGGGGCAGGTTAAAAAAATGTCCGACTTCGTGGGTGAGTGTCGTGCCGTTGGGTTGAGAACAAGCGAAGCTCATCACCACTGCCCCATTGTTTTGTGCGCCTCCTGGGCCTGAATTTGGATAAAAGGCAAAGCCACACAGGCTCATGGCACCGAGGTTGGTGTAGTAAATGTTCATCGTGCGGGCCACGTTGTTTTGTGAAATCATGGTGTTGAGCGGGCCATAATCGACCGGATTGTAGAGTGCATCGCTTAAAATAAAGCGGACTGCACCAGGCACATAAAAGAAAAGGCCCGCAGAGGCCATTCTTTGGTTGAGGTCACAAATAGTAAGGAATGCATTGTTTTCCAGAAATCCACCCGAACCATTCGTCGCCTTCACAATGTGGATGGTGACAGGTATATTGATGCGGGTGGGGTCTTCCGGGTGTACGGAGTAATCCAGGCTTTGAATAAATTCACGAACAGACGCGGGTGCAGGCGGTGTGCCACAAGCTGCGTGTTGCGTTGGTTGTGCCAAAAGACTACTCGAATAGAGCAGGCCCGACCAAACAATAATAAGAAATTTGTTCATGGGTCTTGGATGACTATCGGTTTACAACCACGCGTCGGGTATAAGTCTGGGCTCCTGTTTGAGCAGAGAGGAGGTAAAGGCCGTTGGGAAGTCCACCGCTGTTCAATCGGATAAGACCATTATCGTCCATATTCATGGACTCGGCCCGAACCAAACGACCCATTCCGTCGGTCAGCCTAATGTCGACCGGGTCAGTAAAGCGAGTCGAGAATTGCAGGTGTAGGTCTTCATCGGACTGAAGGAGGGATGGATATACGTTCCATGATTGAGCAGATTCTTCGTCAATTCCCACACCAAAAGGAGTGGTGGTGGTGAATGTGATCTCTGTGCTGTATGGCCGACAAGTCACCTTATGGTTGAGGGGCATAACTGAGATGCGATAAGGAACATTGGCACTCAGTTTGGTGCCCGTATACGTATAGACCGTGTCGGCAGAGTTCACCAATATTTCTTCCATCAAGGTGAAATTGCGCCGTATTCTGAGTGCATACATGGTAGCGCCGGGTACCCTATTCCAGCGAAATACGACCCAATTAGCTGGATGCCCCGTTGAATTATTCGCCGGTTCTACCACGTTTGCAGTGCCTGTGATGGTGTCATAAGCAGGCATGGTGGGCGACAACAAATACATTCGAGGACCGGGGACTGTGGTTCCTCCCGGTCCGGGCGTGAACGTAAGTGTGGCCCGCATGGCAGCGATTTGTTCGGGTGAGAAAGTCGTCTGGCAATTGTCATCGGAGTAGCTCATGTAGAGGGTGCCGTCGTTGGGAAGGAACAAATCCTGGTTGATGTCGCGCACTGTGCTGTTGAATCCCGGGCAGTTCCAGCGGTCGCCACGAAAATCAGCCTCTGTGTCACAAAAACGATCACCGGCATCTGCACAATTGGCAGAAAGTCTGGGTGGGGTTTCTGTAATGCGCGTCACACGCTCATGTTGTTGAGGTGCCTCCGAAGTGTTTTGGAAGGGATGGGGTAGGTTCAAAAAGTGCCCCATTTCATGAGCCCAAGTCGAATTTCCCGCACCAGAGCAACTTGGAGACAGGTAGATGGCACCCTGGCGATTGGATGGACTTTGAGGCTCACCGGTACCGGGGAAATTAGCAAATCCGCACAATGAAAGTGCGCTTAACCCTGTATAATAGATGTTGATTACACGGGCAACATTGTATTGCGTGTTCAAAACCCCTGCGGCTGCAAATGAAGGGAGGTTGGTCATGGAAGAATTGGGGATGTAATTGATGTCACCCCGCATAAAAAATTGGATTCCCAGGCTGTTGTATTTTTGATTTAACTCACAAAGGTTCCTGAAAATGCCCTCATGTGTAAAATAACCCGTACCGGTATTGCTGCCAATGACATGGAATTTGACAGGCAGAAAAATGGTATTGCCCACCTGTTCGACATTTAAATGATCGAAAACACCATTCGCGCGGAGCTGTGAGATGTAGTCGAGGTTGGCTCGAGGTGCGTCACCCGTTCCGCAGGGATATGTCCAATCCTGAGCTGCAGCCGGTTGCATGACCAAGAATGTTAGGGTCAAGAGTATACCAATCCTGTTCAATAATTTTAAGGGTTTCATAGGGGGATAGATGCTGTTTTTGGTGTAGGTGAAATCTTGAGTGAACGAGTTGATTAAATGGATCAATGGATTTATCTAAATTGTGTTATGTGATATTTTTTTATTCCATAGAAAATTGGAATGAACCAAGCCGAAATTGATCGCCGTGGGAATGAAGAAAGGCATAAAGACCCCAGACTTGTTCATACACTTATCTGCAAAAATAAACAAATTCAGCCTTTTTTGGTAACTTTGCGGCATTCAAAAAAAAACCGATTATATGAAGATAACCGTTGTAGGCGCCGGTAATGTAGGTGCCACCTGTGCCGATGTCATAGCCCGCCGCGAGCTTGCCAATGAAGTTGTACTTTTGGATATCCGTGAGAATTTCGCGGAGGGAAAAGCCCTGGATCTTTGGCAAACATCACCCATCGAACTATTCGATAGCCGCATCACTGGCTCAACCAACGACTACTCAAAAACAGCTGGAAGCGCCGTTGTGGTGATTACCAGTGGTCTACCGCGCAAACCTGGCATGAGTCGCGATGATCTCATCTCCACCAATGCAGGTATCGTTCGCTCGGTGACCACACAGATTTTAGAACATTCGCCAGACGCCATCATTATTGTGGTGTCTAACCCACTTGATGTCATGACTTACTGTGCCTACAAGGCAGCTGGATTGCCAGCCCACCGGGTTTTCGGTATGGCGGGGGTATTGGATACGGCCCGCTACCGGGCATTTTTGGCCGAAGCGCTCGATTGCTCGCCCAAAGACATACAGGCTGTTCTGATGGGGGGGCATGGGGATACCATGGTGCCTCTGCCACGCTATACCACAGTGGGAGGGATACCAGTAACGGAACTGATCGACGCTGCGCAACTCGACGCCATCATTGAACGAACCAAAAAAGGGGGTGGTGAAATTGTACAGTTGTTGGGTACGTCTGCCTGGTATGCGCCCGGCGCTGCCGCTGCACAAATGGTTGAGGCCATTGTACGTGATCAAAAGCGGATTTTCCCAGTTTGCGCATGGCTCGATGGTGAGTATGGATTGAAAGATGTTTATATGGGGGTGCCGGTGAAGTTGGGCCGCAACGGCATCGAGAAAATCATCACCTTGGATCTTAACGCTGAGGAATTGGAAGGGGTTCACACCTCTGCGGCGGCCGTTCGTGAGGTGATGGAAGTGTTGGATGGCATGAATTGATGGGGAATCAATCCCGAACCCAATTCCGAACCCAATCCTGTGCCCAATCCAGTACTCAATGCCAGAAATTTCTATCAGGCCAGATTCCAGAAGTCTGCTTCAGGCCAGAGAGAGCAGCACATTCGGGCTTTTCATGGGGCGTTCGGTCCTGGTTGTGGACAGCAAATCATACGGCTCCTGGATGATTCCCGTTCTCCATATTCATGGACTGACCTGAGTTCGTTCCTGTCGGCTAAAGTACTTTGTTATGCTGCGCCACCCTCTGGTTGACCGGGTGGTCGAACAGTTGAGGGCGGCACGAATGGGCTTGTTTGACATTCCTTGGCTATTGGCCGCTAGCGGAGGTCGCGATTCCACTGTGCTCGCCCACATCTTGAGGCAAGCAGAAATTCCCTTTGCCCTGGCGCACATGAATTATGGCCTACGATCGGAGGAGTCGAATCGCGATGAGCAGTTTGTATCCAGCCTGGCCAAAATATTGGGGGTTCCTGTGTATGTGGAGCGTGTGAATGTCATGCAGATGAAGGGCAATCGTCAGGCGATCTGCCGTAAGCTGCGCTACCAATGGCTGGAAAACTTGTGTGACAAGCAAGCATATCGGGGCATTTTAACAGCCCACCACGCCGCCGACCAGGCAGAAACTGTGATCATGGCCCTGTTGAAGGGCCGGGGACGTCGCGCAAGTGCCGGCATGGACTTTCATGTCGGTCGGGTATACCGTCCACTGCTCGCCACATCCACCGATGAAATCGAAGACTTTGTTCGTGAGCACCAAATCGACTATGAGATCGACAGCAGCAACCAATCGCTGCACTACGACCGCAATTATGTGCGCCATGTACTGACGCCGGTGCTGACCGCACGTTTTCCGAACTGGCAACAGCACCTGTTGGAATGGTCCTCGGTTTGGCGTTTGGATAACCACAGACTTGAAAAAAGTGCGCATGATGTTGCCAAGCAAATAATTCTCGAACATTCGCCGGGTTTTATGCGGTGGAGCATCATCGATTCAATCCAGACAAATATATACCTTGAAATGGCGCGCAGGTTTATCCCCCGCCGACATTCTCTGATTCGATTGGGGGATTTGCTCGCAGGCGCCCCACACCGACATCTCACCGCGGGTGAATGGCTGATCACACGAACCAAGCATGAACTCATTTGGGAAAATGTAAAGACT
>CAIVQI010000164.1 GCA_903908015.1 uncultured Bacteroidota bacterium | reverse complement strand
TTCGGGATATCATCAAAATTACTGATTTTTATGATGTAATACTCAGGAAATAACTCATGGGGGTACTTTTTGCGGAACTTCTTCTGCTGTGCCTCATTGAGTTTCAGTGCCCTGCTGCCACGAAAGTGGGTTGCGCCCCGGTACAAATACTCCGTGCCCTCGCCCAAATCGAAATAGACCAGGTTGACCGAGTACACCTTTTTGACCCGCTCATAGCGCATTCCCTGTTCCATATTCGCCACCACCAGCCGGGAGCTTGCATAGAGCATCCGTTGGAAATAGTCGATTTGGCGGTAGAACTGAATTTCGATGATGATGTGCTCATCGAGGCTCGTTTGACACAACAAATCGACCCGATTGGTCTTGTCGTTCTCGGCTTCGGGTACCGATTCGGATTCGAGCAGGGTGTCGATCCTGATGTCGCGCCCAAACAGCACGCTCAGGAATCCCTCAAGAATCGGGCGGGTTGACTTGCGCTTGAGCAGGTGCTTGACCGCCCAGTCGAAACTGATGAGCGTACGATTCGGATGGGAAGGTGAAGTCATGAAGGCAAATTCGGTAGAATGTGCCAGATGAGTCGTACTGCAGACGGATAATTTCTCCGAAAAAGAGGCTAAAACACGCTTATTCGGCGGATATTGATAAAAAATGTGAAATTCGCGACAATCGCAAAAAGTGATTCTTTTCTGGTCAGGCGTTTAAATGTGCCATCTGCACGCTTGATTCCTGTAATGAAATCCCGTACGCGAAAATGGCCAAAATCCCGGCGGGCGGAATTTTATGTGTCAGCAAATGCCCACCGGGCGAAGTGAATGTCCAATCAAAAGCCAAGTCTGAGGCTCACTGCATAATCGTTGGGAAGGATGCTGTGCTCTACTGCTGTTGCTGCTTTTTCGATGTCGTAATCGAACCGCATAAATTCCACCTTCAGGCTGTCCGAATGCATGGGTGAGCTGTGTTCCGACAAGTGGAGCAGCACATATCCGCCGCGCGGATCGTAGTCCTTGGGCTTACCTACCGAACCAATATTGATGGCGTGGCGGTATCGGGTGCCCTCCCCGCTGCCTGAACGCAGGATTCGGTGGTAGGGTTTATGGGTGTGACCAAAACACAGGACATCGGCATTGGATTGTTCCATGATGCGCAGCAGGCTCTGCTCGTCGCGGTCCTCGAAGAGGTACTCATTCACCTTCCGTGGACTACCATGCACGAGCAGGATCTGAAAGGGCTGGTTGTTGAATTGAAACTCCAGCCTGATGTGGGCGGGCAGGGTCCGCAGATAGGCCCGCTGTTCATCCCCCATGACCTGATTGGTGTAAGAAATAGAGACCTTACCGTTGGCCTTCTCCTCCTCGGTTTTGTAGGCGCATCCACAATCGTCGATGCCCCTTCCGATGCCGTAATCATAATTTCCCGTGATGGTGGGAATTCGGCGCTTGCGAATTTCATCCACCACTTCATTGGGCCAGATGTTGTAGCCCACCAAATCGCCCAGGCAATACAGCGCATCGGGCTGTTGGGGTTCAACATGGGCGAAAAATGCCTCAAGCGCCGGAAGGTTGGCGTGTATATCGCTAAACAGGGCTATTTTCATGGGGTTGGGACTGAACAGCAACCAGAGCCGGGTGAACAACAGGAACGGTTCGGATCGGCAATTTCGGATAGTTTTGATTTGGTCTTTGCCGGGGTTATTCCGCACTGGTCTTCGGCGAGGCACCGGGTCTGTTTGGCGGTGAGGTGAAACGAGGCGCCGTCGAAGGCGAGTCCATACCGACCAATACTCTGGTCCTGGTATTCCAGTTCAACGTCTAAATCTTCGTTTCCAATTAGGGGTGCGGCCATTCGGATGATGCCCTGCAATTTTTCGGGCGACAGGCGGTGGTCTGTGTCATCGGCTACCCAAAGCTGGAAGCTGATGTACTTTTCGGTTCGGTAACTTCCGCCGCAGTCCATAAACTGCTTTGTGGTGAGTCCGGCTTCAGTCACGTGAAAATGGGGGGCGATCGCCCGCCCGTTGGGTAGGTAGAACCTCAGTTGCTCGGTTTCCCGGAGAAAATGAATAAGTTGGGATAATTTCATGGGTGGCGTTGATTAGCAGCAATTCGTCGTTTTTTTATGGATTTGGGCGGTCAAAACCCGGAAATATTCATTCAAGGCGTCGATGGCGTCTTTGTTGATGCAGTAGCAAATTGCGGTACCTTCTATGTTACCACGGATGATGCCCGCTGTTTTGAGTTCTCTCAAATGTTGCGAAACAGTGGGTTGCGCCAGGGGCAACTCATTCACGATATCCCCACAGATACAGTCGTCGGCCTTCAACAAATACTCCACGATAGCCACCCGTGCGGGATGGCCCAGGGCCTTGAGCATCGAGGAAAGTTCTAGTTGTTGCGGCTTGTAACGCTCGGTTTTGGTCACGCCCATGGCTTTTATTCTTATATTGCAATATTACGATAAAATAGGCGAATCCAAATCGCTTCCCAATAATTTTTGAGGCATCAAAAAAGAGCAACTTTTGTTGGATCCGATGCGAATGGGTGCCGGAGGGTGTACGCGGGCGGATGGTATGAAAAGCGGGCATAGCCCCGCAAAATCAGGCGAAGGACGGGGTTGCGCACAAAAAAAACCAGGCTATTTTCCACCGGCTCCGCGCCGAGGGTGCTTTTGATTTCGGTGGCTGTGCGGCCAAGTTGAACTGTTTTTACGCCCATTTGTATGCCCGTGTCGATCATATCGAGGAGGCATCGTTCATACAGGTGCAGGCCCTGAGTGCGTTCCGGGTCGTAGCCCAGATGCAGGGCGTGCAGGGTGTCGCCCAGTATGAGTCCAGTAACGAACCCAACGGGTTGACCTTCTATGGTGTAGCGATACATCAGGAAGTCCTGCCCGAAGACCTCGCTGAATGTCTGGAGCATGGCCGGGATGTTTTCGGGCAGGGCCACGACCCGTGTGGCGAGGGTGTCGGACAAGAGCTGCCCGGCTTTTGACATCCATTGTTTGTCGGTGCTGCCATGACAATCGCAGCGCTCAATATGAGCGGATTTCTCTAAGGCTCTGCGCACGCGAAGACGGTACTTCGACTTCATGTCCTGTATATAATGATCGATGGTGTTCCATTCGGACCGGAGTGTGAGCGCCATAAATGGTTCGGCTTCGAAGGTAACCGCATCGCGGATGGTGGGTCGGCCCGCCACATTCACTGCCAGCGTGGTGAGGCCACAGGGCCAGGGCTCCACCTGCCTGTACCCCCGACGGGGGTCGAGTTGCGGAAAGAATAAACCGGGAACACAGGTATGGCCTATGCCCCGCAAGCCGCCTTTGTTGAGCAGGGCATTGGCGAGACGGAGCCAAAACGCATGTACATAGTGTCCGCGGGGACGATGAAGCTGGAGTTGTGACACGGGATAGGGGCAGCCGTTGAGGCTGATTTCACCGCTGAAGCCGGGTAGGCGGCGGACCATCTGAAACACAGGCATAGGCGTATTAACCCCGCGTTTGGCCGTTTGGTTTCGCAGATGGTGATTTTTATTGGCGCGGTGTTGGGGAAGTATAGACCTAACCTCTAGGTTTGCTGATTTTGTTGCTGGTGATGGTGCGTTGCATATTGGATTTAAACCTGAGAATGTCCGAATTTCGCTTATGCAGGTGTTTTTGGCTGACCCCGCTGTTGACACGCTTTCTCCAAGCGCGAAAACTACCGGGCTTCAATTCTCGACGCATCAAGACAATAACCTCAGTTTCGGATAGGCCGAATTGGTGACGAATGGCCTCAAAGGGGGTGCGGTCTTCCCACGCCATTTCGATGATTCGGTCGATATTTTTTGTTTCGCGTTCAGTCACTACTTAAGACAAACAATTTCGTTATGCCTTGGTTTTGTGTAGTCTTATTAAATTTAGGTAGTTGAATGTGGCGAATCACCAAAACTGGCTAAGAAGGTGGTCCGGCGAAATGCCACATAATGGTTGGCAATAGACTACCTCATAGCAGGCAATTTACTATTGTATACCAGGCAATTTACTACTGTATACCAGGCAACAGACTACTTTCTTTATGGTCGGCACTTACAAAAAGTGTTGACATTCTAATGAGGGAATATGTCAACGGCGCAGGCGAATGTATTTCTCATTGTCGCTGAATCCACCTGAACCCACAAATTCTTTGAACTGTTTTGCGGTAGCGGTTACCGCCACTGGAACCGTATCTTGGGCGGTTTCGGTAATTTCCTTCAGGGATTTCCAGTCATTTTCAGTCGAAATGGAGCGAACCTCAAGCGTTCCGCGCGTCAATTCCAGCATGTACACGCCCCAACTTTCTTTGTCGTATCGTGTATTGATAAAAAATCTGCCCTGGTATTTGCGCAGTACATTGTCGAAGCTCAGGCTAAACAAAGTGTCGTTCCATTGAACCGGAATCCATAGGCTATCGCCCGCACGTTCAGCGTGAATGGAACGGCCGGAGGCGATGTGGGTAACCGTATCGCCTAATTCGCGGTATTCGTTGTCCAAAGCGGATTCATGGACCCATTCCAGGCCCTCGTATTGATGTAACATAAGTTTGTCGGAGATATACAGGATCGATGAATCGCTCTGACATAGATAACTCCCGCGGAGCCTACGGGGGATTTCATTCAGATTTTTGGAGTCCGCTGGTTGCGGTTCTTTGAAAGTAACGGCAGGTCCACAGGCAGAAAGGAGCAAAATAAGTGAACAGAAAGTGGCAATGAGGGTGTGTTTCATAGTGATAAGGGGGTAAAATGGGGGAAAAATGAAATGGGGTTCAAAGAAATGGGTGGGCGGAACGGGGGTTTTGGGGCAGAAATTATTGGGTTGTTGCGGATATGAATGGGAACTTGAAGAATTACAATGAGAAAAAACGAATGATATTGGGATTTTTTTGCAAGTTAGGGAAATAAATCGGGTTCACG
>CAIVQI010000163.1 GCA_903908015.1 uncultured Bacteroidota bacterium | reverse complement strand
TGTGGCTATAGCACCGGGCGATTCGGTGAGTCTTCAGGCTTCGGTTCAGGGCGGGGTATCACCGTTGACCTACAGTTGGGGTCCGGCCTCGGGTATGGTTGGATCAAGCACGTTGAGTCCACGTGTGAGCCCATCGGTGAGCACGACCTATTACCTTACAGTGAGCAGTGGCAATGGATGTTCGGTTACCGACTCTGTACGTGTAGTGGTGGATCCGAACCTCACGGGCAAGCGGATATATGGTCGTTTGGCGTATCAGAACAGCGCACAATCGCCCTTGGGCAACCAAACGATGGGTCTGCAGTTGACTGGGGGATCATCAATGGGCAGCCAATCCACCTCATCAGCTGGACTGTATTCATTTGCGAACATACAGTCAGGGAGCTATCAACTCACGGCGCAGATCCAGGCAACGGCGGGAGGCATCACCACGCAAGACGCGTTCTTAATCAACAGTTACTTATCGAATCCTGGAGTGTTGACGGGCTTAGCACTGCAAGCGGCTGACGCGAACGGAGATGGCATTGTGAATTCGGCGGACGCCTTGTTGGTGATGCAGCGTTCGATCAATTCGCCCAGCGCGGTATTGGCTACGCAATGGGTGAGCGAGTCTCCGGTGGTGAACATGCAGCAGAGCGACCTACAGCAGAACGTATTTGCGCTTTCACGTGGTGATGCGAACCGCAGTTTTGTGCCAGGCCAACGCATGGGTCAGTCGGTGCAGCTCCACAATGAGGGCATACTCATGAATCAAGCGGACAGGATGACCATACCAGTGCGGATGGTTTCGCATCAGGAATTGGCGGCCTTCCAGATGTCGCTGCAGTTGCCTCAAGGGGCACGCGTGACATCGATACGGATGCCGTCGCGATCAGAGCAGGTGTATTTCCACCAGCAGGGTGAAGTGGTGCACATGGGATGGTTCGACGGACAGGCCCGAGGGTGGACTCCAGCAAGCGGTGAGGTATTCCTGGAGTTAACAGTAGAGGGTATGGAATCGCATGAAGGAGCGCCGTTCACGTTGACGGGTGTATCCGAGGCGACCGACACTCGGGGAGTTGTACACACCGGTGTTCAATTGGAGGTGCCCCGACTGTCACGCACATCCCAGGAGTTCAGGTCTGAGGTGTATCCCAATCCAACGACAGGGCCCATCAGCCTTCGGCTTCACCTGCCCGAAGCGGGTAGGGTGAAGGCTATAGTATCAGATGCCTATGGCCATCAAGTTTCTGGTCCATTTGATCTCTATTTTGGTTCAGGTCGTTCTGAATGGCCGATGTCTTTTGACGGGTTCGCCGACGGGGTGTATATGCTGCAACTCCAATTCACGAATAACCAAAAAACCGTAACATCGTACCATAGAGTGATTATAACACGCTAAATGCTGGTTAGGCTGAGAATGATTAGGCTTGTGTTACAAGCTGGCAAAAGCGCCCTAGGGGCGCTTTTGTTGTGCTTATCGTGTCAGGCGACCTTTGCCCAAACGCCCAGCCTATCCTTGCCGATGATGCACGCGCAGCAAGGTGATACTGTATTGGTTCCCGTTAGATCCCATTCTCTGAGCGGAACCAACGCTTTTGAATTGAGGGTTCGGTTTGATCAAAGTTCATTGCAGTACACTGGTATCCGATTGCAGTCAACCTTGTTTGCTGGTACGCAACCCACAACCCAATTGAATGGTAACCTTATTAGCATCAACACGTCAAGCGTAACCCTCCCGCCTCAGGATACGGTATTGCTTTACCTAAAGTTTGTTTCATTGGGAAGCCCATCGTACCTGATTTGGGACCGAACCGCACGAATTCTGCCTCACCGAAATTGGGAACCCATCCATGGGGCAGTGAATCCTGTGGGCGCATTTGTGTCAGCTTCCAATGGGAATCAATCCATTTGTATTTATGGTACCGCTCACTTTCAGCTGGCCGATCCCGGCCCTGGTCCCTTTCAATGGTTTCGACAGTCGATTGATGGTGGTCAAGCTCAGTCATTGTCGCCATCAGTTTCGATTATTGGGGTAAATGCCTCAGAGTTAACGGTACAAGCGTTATCATCCTCGGATTCTGGTAGGGTTTTTTTCTGTCGGATTGGCCCATTAGGTACTCAAAGTATCACAAGACCACAGTCGCTTCGGGTTTATCCATTAACTGAGTTTATTTATAGTGATACACTTTGTTTGCCTGGTTCCTATTTCTTTGGTGGTTTTCAAATTAATTTGCCGGGCACATATTACGATTTGTTGCAGGGTAGTAGTGGATGCGATAGTCTGGTGACCCTTCATCTTTCGGTGCTACAGTCCATTACTGAGAATCAAAGTGTTAGCATCTGTAGGGGCCAGAGCTATATTGTTGGTTCGCAGTCATTTGAGGAGGGTGGAAGTTATACGATTAACCTACCAAGGCAAAATGGTTGTGATAGTATCGTATTGCTGAATTTAATGGTAAGGGATACGGTGATTACACGGCTGAATGCGTCGATCTGTCCTTCCGATTCATTCTGGTTTAATGGTCAGTGGATTCGAACTGAGGGGATTTATACCCGCCATCTCAGCCGAACCAATGGATGTGACAGTCTGGTTATCCTGGAATTACAAGAATTACCTGAATCCACCACTTCTTTGAATGTTACAATTTGTGAGGGCGATAGTTTTCTGTTCGCGGGGGTGCATCGCTTCCAAGCAGGAATATATGTGTTGCAACTCCAAAATGTTCATGGATGCGACAGCATTGTAACCCTACAGCTAACAGTACACCCACTTCCCAGCGCCCTTCTATCACAATCCGGCATTGGGGTGATTTGTCCGGGTGACTCATCAACTTTAGTCGTAAGTCATGCAATCGGTAGGCAGGTGGCTTGGTATCGAAATGATACCTTAATCGTTGCCGCAACAGGGGGGACGTACAGAGCATACCAATCGGGAACGTACCAAGCTACAATAACAGATTCTGGTAGTGGCTGTACTTTCACGACCAACACCCAGTCGCTTTTTGTAGCGGCAGGAGCGGCAGCATTTTTATCTCATCCGTCACGACAGTATGTTGAGATAGGTTCTACAGCACTATTTATTGCCCGAAGTGCC
>CAIVQI010000162.1 GCA_903908015.1 uncultured Bacteroidota bacterium | reverse complement strand
CGGGGTGTAGCGTAGCCCGGTATCGCGCCTGCTTTGGGAGCAGGAGGCCGTCAGTTCGAATCTGGCCACCCCGACAAAATGAAGGAGTTACTAAAAAATTTAGTAACTCCTTTTCTTTTTAAATCAATTCAGTTTGAGATTATAAAATCCGAAAGGGGTTTGTCTATCGTGACATACTAAGGACGCCGAATACAGCGAATGGAGAATCCTTCGGTTTTGGATGCAGTCATTTGAAAGGGTGAAGGGTTACTAAACCCCAAATAATAAATGTTCTGACGGCCGCTGAGAATATTGGTGTCTGTACTCCAAAAGGCCGTTTGTTCGCCTCTTCCGAAAAACTGACCATGGCTTTGCCGCGTGCCCGCGGGTTGTGCGTTGAATCCGCTGGAGTTACTGCCATAATACACGGGATCGGTCCAGTTTTCCTCGCTTCTAATGGCGTTTCCCGCCAAAAAACTTCCACCCAAATCGGCAAGCATTCGATCCCAATCGGCATTGCTTGGTATTTTCCAACCGGTTGGGCAAACTCCCCGAGGATCAGTGATGACCGAGCGATTGTAGAGGGCGCCAAATACAGCCGCATCGGCCTCGGAAGATGCATAAAAACTCCGTGCTGGATTGCTGCTATCAGCGGCCCACAGCGAATCAGTGGTTTCCAATGGAATAGGATCGCCGTTGGTGAACTTAGAAACCCTTAAGTTGGATGCCATCCACTCGTCGTTCCCAATGCGGACCACTTCATAGGTGTGGCCATCCGCATCCTGTATACTGTCGGGCTGATCATCTTTCTCACAAGAAATAAGGGTTAGGAAGGATAAGAAAATCAATGATGAGAGCGCACGCATAGGCAGTACTTTTCGACAAATATAGCAGAATTAAAATGAGCCCCAATCAATAGTCGCGAACACAACGGACAGACCCGCCCCAGGGTTTTAAACCAGTTGCCCTTCGAAAATCGCCCCCATCGAATCGTAAAAAATAACCATATGGGAGGTCAGTGCTCGAAACCTGTGGCGTAAGCAGCAGTAAGTTTCCTCCAAAGGCTTGGAAAGTCCCATCATCACCGACGCGTGTGCCTGCTGGCAAGCCCGCGAAACCGAAAGCATCCCTGCCGTAATGCGGGCTGGTATTGTTGTGGGCCGTCCAACGGGGGTGAATGGTGGTATTGCAGGCTGTAGAAAACGGGGTGTTGATTTGTCGACACGATTTAAGTGCATTTCCTGAACCATTTCGGTTGGAAAAAGTATTGGGGTATCCACTGTTTTGACAAAGTGAGGTGAGGGCCAAATATTCGGCGTCAGTACCCACATGCCAACCGGCGGGACAAACCCCACGGGGGTCAACTACAGCATACCAGTTATAGAGTTTGCCATAAAGCGAGTCATATACAGCACTATCATTTGGAGAAGCCATAGCGCCAGCCGTGGCCAATCGCCACGACGCTGTGTCTAGTCCGGTCGGGATGGGATTCCCGTTTCGATAATGCGTAACCCTTAAATTTTGCTTGAACCAACAGACCGCACGCAACTGACCATTGATGGTGAGATTCAATGATAGGGTTGGGTAATTGTGCCCATCTACATCGGTAGCTTGGGAGGTACCGCAAACAAAGGGAGCAGGCGTAGTGAACTGTAGCTGCTGCCCGTAGGCTGTACCTGCTGTGTTCGTGGCATATGCCCTAAGGTAGTAGGATGTTGAAGGCGATAATCCTGTTAAATTGCTGCTGAACGCGCCAACACCAGCCCCGTCTTGCGTTCGGTTGCCAGTGATGGTAGGGTTCGGCGTGGTGGCCCAGCAGACCCCGCGCTGGCTGACCACTGCCCCACCATCATTGTTTATTATGCCACCACTTAAGGCGGTTGACTGGGTAATCTGTGAGATTGAAGTAGTTGTGAGAACTGGAACGCGCGCCAAAGTGGTGAAGCTGATCTCCGATCCATAAGAGGTGCCCACGCTATTGATTCCGTAGGCGCGAACGTAATAAAGTGTAACAGAGTCTAAGCCAGCGACCGTAGCGTTAAATGAACCTGTTCCTTGTCCCATCGGCTGAGTCGAAGCCCCGGTTGTTGGTGATGGGCTGCGTGACCAACATACACCGCGTGCCGTCGCCGCAGACCCTCCATCAGATAGTATTTGTCCACCCAATACTGCCTGAGTGGCCTGAACCAACGTAGCTGGGGCAGTTGATACGCTGGCTAATGTGGCAGGGGTGGCAAAACTTTGCTCAAAACCATAGGCGGTGCCCGCAGAATTGGTTGCGAACGCCCGCACATAATAAAGGGTACCTGGGGATAAATTATCCATCACCAGTCCGAATGCCCCCGTACCCGAACCCGCCCTAAGTGTGTCGTTGGAGAGCGTGGGCATTCCGGTGGTGTTGCGACACAATCCCCGAACCGAAACTGCTGCACCGCCATCTGAAACCACTTCACCTCCACCTACGGCTGAAAACGGACCAGTGGCCGTCGCTGTTTGTGTGTTGACCTGGGGCAATTCGATAGGCACCAGCACCGTACGCTCATTGCTGTAGACTGTTCCCAAAGAGGTTGTAGCGAAACCACGGAAATAATAGGTATTGCCCCGTGCAAGCGGGGGGCTCGTAAAACTATAATCGGCACTTCCCCTGCCTAAGACCCTGTTGGAATCACCATGTTCTGGGCCGCTTTGAATGTCCCAACATACCCCTCGGGCAGAAACACCCCATCCCGGCGGCTGCATTCGTACCTGCATGACCGCTACATCTGAATTTCTGCTGATGCTGTCCAGATATAAAACAGGAGGTTGAACAAAGGGTGTATAACTGGCATTTAAGTCGCCCACCGACAAAGCACGCAGCAACAACGTATCAGACACGCCGGACAGCACTACTCCCGGTCGTGAGGTTAAGAAGTCTCCAGCGGAGAACGAATGACTGATTAATGAAACCCGTCTACTTAAAGTAATCGCGTCGGTAGCATTCACCACTGTGTTCGCATTGACGTCAGCGGCACGCATGAATAATGAATCGACGGTGATGACCAACGAAAAAACTTGCATGACCCGCAGGGCATCTGTGGCGTTCACCCCACCCCAGCTGTAGTTGATCGATGCGTCAACAAAATAATTACCTCCTGGAATGTTCTGAAAACGGAACTGCCCTTGCGCGGTGGTGGTGTCGCGCGCCACAACAAAACCTGGCATGGCGTACAACTGAACAGGAACACCCACCAAGGGGGTGCGCAATGCATTTTCATAGCGCAAATGACCCAAGACTGAATAGCCACTTTGGGCAAGGGAAGGGGGTATTAAAAAACAGGTTAAGAGCACAACAACTATACCCCCACCCAACGATTGTGTTACTTTGGTGTATTTTTTTAAAGTGACCCGCATGATCTGTGACAGACTAGAAAAATGATCAGCTCCTATTCATCATCCTTCACACAGCGAACAGATAATCCAAGGTTTTTGTCGGGACTCAATCGAACGAGACCGTCTCGATAAACATCAAGCTTTCTATACCAGGCATCGGCACCAGCCTCCGACTGAGGATCGGTTGTTGCACTCCACCAGGCAGCGGTAAAGCCGTAATCTACAAAGGGATTGGGGTTAAAAAACGACTGAATCAAACCTCGGTAGCCCGCCGGACGAGCAGCAAAACCGACTGAATTAAGGCCTTTCAAGCCCCTAAACCAACCAACACTGTCTTTAAGCGCCGGACCAGACAAAGGGCTGCCCCCCAGTTCGCGGTCGAGGCGACTCCATTCTTCATCAGTGGGAACATGCCATCCGGTCGGACAGATTCCACGGGGGTCATCGACCGCGTACCAATTGTAGTG
>CAIVQI010000161.1 GCA_903908015.1 uncultured Bacteroidota bacterium | reverse complement strand
CTGAGGCGTTGTTCATGACACGTTTGTTTATGGCGGCAACCCTATCTTCGACCTATGGCATGTATGGGCCGGTGTATGAGTATGCAATAAGTGCTCCTATAGAAGGCAAGGAGGAGTATATAGATTCGGAAAAGTACGAGGTGCGACACTGGGATTGGACGCACCAGAACCGCATAACCGAGCTATTACGTAGGCTGAATCGGGCAAGGCAACAACATCCTGCCCTACAGCGCACGGCCAATATTCGGTTTTGTGGGGTCAATTCAGATGAGATTATGGCGTATGTGAAATGTACAGCTGATCGGACTGATCGAATTCTTTCGGTGGTGAACATGAATCCACATGAGCAGAGGCAAGGCTTGGTTCAACTCGATTTAGATGATTTGCAGCTGCCGC
This sequence comes from uncultured Bacteroidota bacterium, assembly GCA_903908015.1. Classification (GTDB taxonomy): domain Bacteria; phylum Bacteroidota; class Bacteroidia; order UBA7662; family UBA7662; genus F1-60-MAGs140. The sequence goes on along the minus strand of CAIVQI010000161.1, from coordinate 5,326 downwards.
ACGACCAGCCATTTTTGGCGCATGATTTGTTGACCGATGAGCGTTACGTATGGCGTGGATCAGTGAATTTTGTGGCCCTTGATCCAGGAAATTGGCCAGTCCACCTGTTGCACTTGTCCACCATCTAAGCCCCTATTCTCATTATGTCTGATTCAATTCCGCCAATAAATGCCCTTTCTAGGCCATTTTTGGAGGTTTCGCAGCCGTGGCCAGCTTGTTTATGGGCAGAAGAAACGCTCTTGCAGCTTGAATCAGCAGTATTGCCCCATTTTCTTCAGGATTGCCGTTGGTTTGCTGGAAAATCCCGGAAGTTAAGTCGCGCCAGCCTCAGGAAAGCCGACCTGCTTGGCGAACAGGATGAATTCGTGCTGTGTTTTATTGAAGCCTATTATCATACGGGGAAATCAGAGACCTATCAACTCATCTTGGCTTGTGTCGGTGAATATGCTGATGTGCAACAGGGAGGGGTTATTGCCGGGCTGAGGGGAACAGTTGATGGGATATTGGTGGATGCGGTTTTTGTTCCTTCATTCCGTTCATGGCTGTTGGAGGCCATGATCGGTGGTGGCCCGAACCAAAAATCTGTTCGACAGTGGGTGCCTGTTCCGCATGCTGATTTGCTGCATCAGCCAATGCCTTTGCCTGAGGGTCGTTTGCCCGGATTTGAACAAAGCAATACTTCCCTACTTTATGGGCACCGATGGTTTTTTAAACTATACAGAAAGCTGTTTTTGCAGGTCAATCCCGAGCCTGGTATGGTGCGATACCTCAGTGCCTACGGATTCGACCGGGTGCCAGCATACCGCGGGGAAATCGAATGGCAACCGGATTCGGGTGCACGGATGACTTTAGGGATTTGGCAGCAGCAGATTGAAGGGGAGGGGGACCTATGGGCATTGGTTTTGTCGTTGCTCAAATCAGGACGAGATGCATCTGACGTGGAGGCCAGTGAAACATTGGATCGATGGGTGGTCCGTCTGGCCGCTCGTACCGCCGAGATGCATAATTGTTTGGTTAGGGCCCCCAGGCATGAAACAGACTTCTCAGCGCTTGGGTTTGATGCTGATTACCGGGTTGCATTAAAACAACATTTCGACCGATTGTTGGAACGCAGACAGGCCTTGCTCCACGATACATGGGAAAATCTTGGTGAACAGGCGCGCTTTTTGGCAGCGCCTTTTGCCAACGATGCAGTGCGGATCAGGTCTGCGTTTTCGGGTTTATCGACACAGCCGCTCAAAAGTAAGCGTATCAGAATCCATGGCGATTTTCATTTGGGTCAGGTTGTGGTTCAAGACGGTGATGTTTGGATTTTGGATTTTGAAGGTGAGCCTGAAAGCAGCGTAGCCGAGAGGATGATTCGGCACTCCCCGCTCAAAGATGTTGCCGGGATGTTGCGCTCGTTTCACTATGCGGCCTATGTAGCCTATTATTTCGATGAAGCAGGTCTGCCCATCGAAGGTGTGGATGGTGTTGCCATCGAATCGTGGTATCAATCCGTATGTCAGCGATTTTTATCGATCTACATCCAGCAGCTGGATACTGAGGCTTTTCAGTTGGGTGATCATGATGAACTTCGGTTTTTACTCGAGAAACATATGCTTGAAAAAGCGGTGTACGAACTGGGTTATGAATTGAACAGTCGCCCCAAATGGGCCATCATCCCATTGGAGGGCATCAACCGTATTTTGAACGCATCAACAGAACCATTATGGTAATACCCCATTCACAGCTCACCGATTTCGATGTTCATCTGTTTCGAGAAGGACGACACCTGCGGCTATTTGAAAAACTCGGTTCCTTTCCTGTGACGTTAGACGGGCTGTCCGGCACTTATTTTGCCGTTTGGGCACCAGGGGTAGAGGAGGTTTCTGTGATCAGTGATCACAATTATTGGACACCGGGCAGTGATTGCCTGTTGCCGCGCGGTGATGAATCGGGTATTTGGGAGGGTTTCATCCCGGGTTTTGGTGTAGACACCGCCTATAAATATGGTATCAGAAAATCTTTTGGAGGGATCGTCCTCGAAAAAGGAGACCCCATGGCGCGCTTGTGGGAATCGCCTCCCAGAACAGCTTCTGTGTCCTACCAAGATCAATATGCATGGAACGATTCAGACTGGATGAAGTCGCGCGCTGGACGACATGCATTCAATTCGCCTATGTCGGTCTACGAGGTTCATCTGGGCAGTTGGCGAAGGAATCCCGAGCAAGGCAGCCGTTCGCTCTTCTATAGGGAGCTGGCTTTGGAATTAACGGAGTATGTGCGCGACATGGGCTACACCCATGTGGAACTTATGCCCGTTATGGAGCATCCGTTTTTTGGTTCTTGGGGATATCAAATTACCGGTTATTACGCCCCCAGTAGTCGTTTTGGTAGTCCGGCCGATTTTAAACACCTCATTGATCAATTGCATCAGGCGGGAATTGGGGTCATACTCGACTGGGTTCCTTCCCATTTTCCGGCCGATGCTCATGGACTCGCTGCCTTCACTGGTGATCGGCTTTATGAGTACCCCGATCCGCGCAAGGGCTACCAGCCGGATTGGAACAGTTTGATTTTTGATTATGGCCGACCTGAAGTTCGGTCTTTCTTGCTTTCCAATGCCCTATTCTGGTTGGAGGAGTTTCATGCCGACGGTCTCAGAGTGGATGCTGTATCCAGTATGCTTTACCTCGATTATTCGCGATCGGAAGGCCAGTGGTTGCCCAACCGCTATGGTGGAAATGAGCATCTTGAAGCGGTTTCCTTTCTTCGGGAACTCAATACGGAGGTGTATGGTCGCGTTGAGGGTGTGCACATGATCGCTGAGGAGTCGACCTCATGGCCTGCTGTCACCAAACCTGTGGATCACGGAGGCCTGGGATTTGGTTTTAAGTGGATGATGGGTTGGATGCACGACACCCTGTCCTATTTTAAAGAAAACCCACTCTACAGATCCTATCACCAGGATAAACTCACTTTTGGGTTGATGTATGCCTTTTCTGAGCAATTTGTTTTGGCCTTGTCGCACGATGAAGTGGTGCATGGTAAGGGTAGTCTATTGGGAAAAATGCCCGGCGACCCATGGCAGATGTTCGCCAACCTCCGTTTGTTGTTTGGTTTTCAATTTGCACATCCAGGGGCCAAGCTCCATTTTATGGGCGCAGAAATGGGGCAAATAAGTGAATGGAATCACGATTCGAGTCTGCCGTGGCACCTACTCAACGAATCTCCCAATCTTGGAATCCAAACGCTGATGAGGCGGTTGAATGCCCTTTACCGTACAGAACCCGCCCTTTATGCTTATCAGTGCGACGCCAGAGGCTTTCAGTGGGTCGATGGTACCGACCGTACACAATCTGTACTCATTTTCCTGCGGCGCGACCAAAGCGATGTTCCGATCGTGGTTGTAGGCCATTTCATTCCCAGCGTGGTGGAGGGATACAGAATTGGGGTGCCTGAAGAGGGCGTTTATGAAGAGATTTTGAATACAGACCACCCGGAGTTTGGCGGTAGCGGGGTATTGAACGCACAGGAATTGCGGTCAGAGCCGATTCCCTATCAAGGGATGCCTTACTCGCTTATGCTCACACTGCCACCATTGGGAATCGTGTATCTAAAGCCCAAATCACCTGAAGCGAACCAGAAACCAACGGGTGCCACTAAAGTGGTCCGTAAAAGTCGGGCTTCAAGGCTCCCCGCTATAGAATCGGGGGGAGGGCTTGGCGAAAAGGCCGTTTCAGCCAAAACTACAAAGCGCAAAAAGAAGGAAGAATGAAAAACAAAGGCTTCGGTCCGATGTGGAAGGTTCCGGTGATCATGATATCGCTGTTATTGGTAAATGCCCAAGTTTGGGGCCAAGTCCTGCGCATCGATCCGCCCCATTGGTATGCTGGAATGGCACAGGACACCCTGCAAATCATGATGCATGGAAAGGGAGTGGGTCGGGCGCATCTGGGCCTGGAAGGAGCACAGGGCCTACGCATTGTAGCGCAAAATCAGCTGCAACATGCCGATTACTTGTTCGTGAACATGGTCGGAATAAACCGTATGAAGCCACATACCTGTACGCTTCTTTTGTCACTCGAAGGGAAAACCCAACGCATTCCCTATACCTTTCACGCCCGACGCCAGCCCAAACCATCAGGTAGCGGGGTAGATGCCTCCGATCTGGTGTATCTCATCATGCCTGACCGTTTTGCCAATGGCGACACCACAAACGACCGGTTCCCAGGGATGCATCAGACTGAGATTGACCGAAGTAACGACATCGCACGCCATGGGGGTGACCTTCAAGGCATTATCGACCGAATCGATTACCTGCAAGAGCTGGGCGTGACCGCCCTTTGGCTGAATCCGGTGCAGGAAAACAATCAACCACGCGAGTCATACCACGGCTATGCCATCACAGATCATTACCGCATCGATCCACGACTGGGTACCAACGAGGGTTACGTAGCATTGGCGGATACACTAAAAGCCCGAGGCATGAAACTGGTGATGGATGTCATTCATAATCATTGGGGCGACCATCATCATCTGAACAGGGATTTACCCGACTCCACTTTTCTGCACCGCTGGCCTGCATTCACCCGAACAAGCTACAGGGCCTCCACGCAGATCGATCCGTATGCTGTATCGGCCGATGCTCATCTCATGAAAGCGGGATGGTTCGACACCCATATGCCTGATTTGAACCAAAATAACCCTTGGTTGGCCCGATACCTTATTCAAAATAACATTTGGTGGGTGGAATATGCAGGATTGGATGGCCTCCGTTTGGATACCTACGCTTATCCCGATGAGGCATTCGTGAACCGCTGTGTGGCCGCGCTTCGGCGTGAATTTCCGTCGATCGGCATTGTGGGCGAGGTTTGGGTGCACACTGTGGCCGAATCGGCCTATTGGGTTAAAGGCAATAGACTCAACCCACGCGCACAGGAATTGCCAGGGGTAACGGATTTTCCGCTGTACAGGGCCATGATGGCCGGTCTGCAGGAAGCGGAGGGATGGGATGAAGGGATGCGGCGCATCTACTACACATTGGCTCAGGATGGATTATATGGTTCCTTTCCCATCAATCACTTTATCTTTTTAGACAACCACGATGTTTCGCGGGTATATGCATCCCTCAATGGCGATCTTGAACGGATGAAAATGGCCCATACGCTAATCATGACCCTCAGAGGGATTCCTCAGCTGTATTATGGGTCGGAGTTGTTGATGGGGAACCACGCTGGATTAGGTGCCACGAACGTTCGTCAGGATATGCCCGGGGGCTGGCCAGGTGATCCGGTTAATGCGTTCAAGCGCGAAGGCCGAACGGCTGAACAGAACGAAATGG
>CAIVQI010000160.1 GCA_903908015.1 uncultured Bacteroidota bacterium | reverse complement strand
TCTCAGCGGGCGGCCACAACTCTGGAGTTCCTGGCATTTGGCAGCGCAGCATCGATGGCGCCTTTTGGTCAAACCCAAACATCCCTAACCAACCTTCGCCCAGCATGGCTTTCCTCCAGGTTTGCCAGTCTTTCAATTCTACATCATGTTCCCCGCGGGCAGCTAGTTGTACTTGCTTCCATGCCATCATTCGATGAATAGGGATGCCGACCGGACAAACCACACTGCATGCGCCACAACGTGTACAAGGATAATGCGCGGCCTCGTCTGGCGTGCCAACCACAAACCCAGACCGAACACCCTCACGCGGACCCATCTCCCCGGTTCGGGTTGGGCAAACCCCACTGCACCGATCGCAGGAAATGCAATACAACATTTCACGCATCCGTAGATTTTCCAGCATGGCTGTTCTTCCATGATCGATGATGAATACATAAGTATGTTCAGGCTGTCCATCTACCACACGCGTCATGGGACCTTGCACCATACTGAGTCCACTTCCACTTTTTTTATGATCAGTGAGCGGAGACTCCAATCCACCGCCTTCCCATGCCTGCCACCAATACGATAGGTCAGCAATGGATTGTGTTACTTGTTCCAATCCCGCCCAAAAGATCCGTACACGGTGTGGTCCAGCTTTATGATAACAACTTGAGGTGGCCTCTCTTACCACCACAGTTCCCGTTCCCGCCACCAATAAATCTGCACTCCCCATCCAAGCCGTCTCACCTGATCGATCACCGGCAACGCCCTCCTGTTGGATGCCCTCAACGTTTCCATCTGTGGAATTTTCCTTCGAGGAGTTGACTTCTCGGTAGGCCAAGCCATTGGCGCGCAATATCTCGCCAAATCCCAATTCAGACAAAGTGCCGCTGGGAACCGATATTATTTGGGCAATATCATGCTCCTTGCACAACATTAACAATTCCTTCACGGCCTCATGGACATCAAACACCCAGCGAACCTGTATTCCTGAAGCAGTAGCATTTCGGTCGAACCGAAGCAAAAGTGCCTCCAGCTGGTCGATGGCTTGCACGCGCAGGGTTCTTGCTCTTTGTACCCATTCGGCTGACAATTCCTGTTTGGCCACATTCATATCGATGTTCCGGGGGTTAAGGTTCTACAGGATCCAAACGTTCGGGGCGCTGGGCGAGTTGCCAAGCGAGATTCAATACAAACCCAGCATTGCGCGCCAGACGGGCAACAGATATCTTGTCTGCCGTATCCGTTGGCTTGTGATAGTCTTCATGAAGGCCACTGAACAGAAAAAATGCCGGTATGCCCAGTTGGTGAAATGCATAATGATCGCTGCGCATAAATAATCGTTCTGGATCATCGGCACGAGAATAACTAAAGTCGAGCTGTAAATCACCGCAGAGCGTATTCACCTGTTCTGTAAATGGCCTGATCGATTGATTTTCATGATGATGCACCACATACAAATAAGGTTCATCAGGTCCATGTACTTGATCATGTCGGCCCAACATATCCATATTGATGTTGGCGAATACCTGATCGCTCCTAATTCCCAATGAATCCGCAAGGGTACTGGCCATCCAGCGACTTCCCAGTAAGCCATTCTCTTCTCCACTAAACCAAACGAGCACGATACTTCTTTCGGGATGAATTTGTTGCGTAGACAGTTGCGATAAGGCGCGCGCCACCGAGAGCAGTACGGCCGAGCCCGATCCATTGTCGTCGGCCCCGGGATGAATTTGTCCATCCACCACTCCCAGGTGATCCAGGTGGGCGGTCAGGAAGATATATTCATTGGGTCGAGATTTACCACGAATCATTCCCACCACATTAGGCGCGCTAAAAGTATCTCGCTTACTTTGAATAACAACAGATACCGAATTAGGCCCAGTGGCTTGATCTAGGCTAGCTGCCTTTTTTTTGATGGAACGATACAATGCTCTTGAAACTGCATATTCCTGCATTTTCGGGGCTGACACCTTACTTCCGCTGGGGTTTGAACTGACCGATTCACGCTTCGCCTCCAGAAGACGTATCCGTGGACGATGACGCTCCTCCTCTGCCCATTGTTTCTTCAATGCACCGAACCTTGCCGGACAATAAAACATCTGTTTATCCCCCATGGCTATGGCGATGTTTGTTGTGTCTTGTCGTTTACGGTTGGTAGGCACAAAATCTTGCCCAAGCCGCCATTTTCTGCCTCCTAATTCAAAAACTCCGCCCGTTGGTACAACGCGGAGATAGGGTACTGGGTGAAAAAAAGCATGGGCATCCTCCTGGTTTCGGTGAACGGGCACCAAATTGAATGACTTCAATTGTTCGGCCACAAAGGCTGCTGCCCTTTGATAGCCAGGTTGTCCTGTTCCACGCCCCTCCATCATCGGTGCTGTCAACGCAGCCAAGTCTTCCTGTACACGATCAACTTGCACCATGCCATGCAAACAAGGGTGTACGGACTGTTGTGCTCCAGTGTCGAATCCTATGATGATTAATAAAGGAGTGATCACAACCCGACAACATACAAAGAAGTTTGTTGATCCGAATATCTTCATCATGGGCGTTCTATTTTATGGATTCGTCCTTCGTGCCGTCCACCCTCGAATTCAGTCGTCAGAAAAGTATGAACCATGTCCACTGCCAATTCGGTCGAAATGAAACGGGCCGGCAAACAAAGAACTTGTGCATCGTTATGGCTTCGGGCCAGAGAGGCAAGTTCGGGTGTCCAACATAATGCAGCACGGATGCCATGTCGGTGGTTCGCTGTCATACACACCCCATTCCCACTTCCGCACAATAGAATGGCGCGATCCGATTCGGGGTTGAACGCATCCAATAATTCATGAACAACGTCAGGGTAATCCACAGGCTCAGCACCGGAGGCACCAAACATGATGGGCTCAAAGCCCTCCTCCTCCAGAAACTCAAATAATTTCATCCGCATATGATACCCCGCATGGTCGCTCCCCAAAAGCACGCGTGTCTTTGCCCTCTTACTGTTTTGTGCCATGCGTCGTTCTATTTTGTTTTGAGGTTATGCCCTTTCTGGTGAAGATGTGCTTCTTTTGTTGCGTTCAGCCCTTGAAACCACTGCAATGCTCACTTCATAGAGCAAAAGAAGTGGAAAACTCATCAAAATCATACTGCCTACATCCGACGGGGTGATCACAGCCGCCACAATCATGTTCACCACCACGGCCATTCTGCGGTTACTTCTGAGCCAATCGGAGGTCAGAATGCCCGCCTTAGCGAGAAACCAAGCCAGAACAGGCAATTCGAAAATGAGACCTGAGGCGAGGACGAGTGTGCTGAGCATGCCTGCATAAGATTGCAGTGTGATGGTATTGGCCACCTCAGTGCTTACTTGATAACTGCCCAAAAAAAGGATACTGATCGGAGCCAATAAAAAATATCCGAAACAAATACCAATGAAGAACAGACACGCCATAGCCACCACCAATCCACTCATAGAACTTTGTTCACCCGGATAAAGAGCGGGCTTTACAAATCGCCATAATTCAAAGACCAGGTAGGGAAAGGCCATGACAATCCCGGCCACAAATGAAATGGTCATGTGCTGCATCAACTGTCCGGTAATATGGATGTTTGTTAGGGTAAAATCGACTTGTTCTACGCACAAACCTTTCAACCAGTCGAATCGGCGCGATATAGCGCACATGGTTCGGTAGGTGATAAAATCTGGTGATTTGGGTGCGAGAAGAATTTGATCAAAAATGATGTCGCGGCGCACAAACGCCCAGATTGAAAGCGCAAAAACCGCAACTACCGATCGGATCAGGTGTTTTCTGAGCTCCTCCAAGTGATCAAAAAAAGACATGCGCTTTTCCTGCGCATCAAACTGATCAGAATACACCACGATTCAGGTTAATATGCACAAATATAGTCAATTGAAAGCCTGTGATTTGTAAAAAAAAAGCCCCGACAGGCGGGGCTTCTTATGGTTTTGGCGGTGATTAGTCGTTATTCTTCATGTTTTGGATTTCCAAACGAAGTTCCTGACACTTCACTTTAAGGTCTTGAAGGCCTTTGCGTACACGGGTTCCGGCGGCACTGTTTCCTTTGTCGTAGAACTTCACGAAGTCTGCTTCCATCGACATTAGCATGTTTTTAACTGTTTCAAATTGATTCATAAAATGGGGTTTTAAAGTGAAAAATGGATTAAATGACCGGTCAAAAATAGGAGATTATTGAGATTTCAAAAACTTTTGCGGATTTTTTTTCAAGATTTCATATCCACAACGCCTTCGGCTGCATATTGACCTTCCTTTAGCTTTTGGGCGACTTCACTGAAAGCGTTCAATGTACGCTCAACATCACTCAGACTGTGGGCAGCCGTTGGGATCAGACGCAACAATATTACCCCCTTGGGTACAACTGGGTAAACCACCACCGAACAAAATATTCCATAGTGCTCGCGCAGATCAACGACCAGCGAAGTGGCTTCACCCAAACTACCATTCAGCATGACTGGGGTCACCGGACTGCTGGTGATGCCAATAGAGAATCCCCTTTCTTTCAATCCATCCTGCAATGCATGTACGATGGTCCAAAGTTTCTCTCTGTATTCTGGATGCTTGCGGATCAGGTCTAAGCGTTTGAGGGCACCGATCACCAGAGGCATTGGCAACGATTTTGCAAAAATCTGTGAGCGCATATTATATTTCAGAAAGGCTAATGTGTCTGAATCTGAAGCAAAAAACGCACCGATACTGGCCATAGACTTTGCAAAAGTGCTGAAGTAAATATCAACTTCGTCAGTCACGCCTTGCTCCTGTGCAGTTCCCCCACCACTAGCCCCCATGGTACCAAAACCATGGGCGTCGTCGACCAAAAGGCGAAATGGATAGCGTGACTTCAAGGCCACAACGCCTTTTAAATCTCCTTGGACGCCTGTCATCCCAAACACGCCTTCGGTAATGACCAATATGCCACCCAAATGACCCT
>CAIVQI010000159.1 GCA_903908015.1 uncultured Bacteroidota bacterium | reverse complement strand
GGTCGGCCACGTGCACTGAAACACCCCGTTCCAGAAGTGCATCCACCATTACCGTTCCCGCTAATCCTTGTCCCACTACCAAAAAGCGCGCGTCGAACATCATGGGGTTATGTAGTTCTCATTCGGATCTGCTGAGCAGGAGGTCGAAGCGGTAATGCGCATAAGGCAGGTGCTCAGGCTCGGGATAGGCTTGCGCTGTGAACCCCATTTGACGTGCCAAGGTGCAGAGCCTTTTCGGATGCCAAAAGCGCCCCATCGGATTGATGCCCAGCAGTGTTCGGGTGCGGGCTTTCATCAGACCATGCCATGAGCCATAATAGTGTCGTTCCTTTTCCGCGTGGGGGATATCACCCAGCAATGCCAGTCCACCTGGCTTTAGGCGTTGGTAGATGCCATTGAGCACCTGTTTTGCCGCATTTGTGTCGGTGAAATATTGAAAGGAGAAATACAAATTGATGCGATCGAAATTTTGTTGTATGTGCAACGATTGAGCATCGCCTACAGCGAATTCCAGATTGGGATGCCGGGTTGTTTGTTTTAGGGCCCGTGCTATTTGTTCGGCTGAAAAGTCGATGCCCACAACGCTTTGGCTGTGCTCGGCCAGCAGCCGACTTAAGTCACCATTCCCGCAACACAGATCGAGCAGCGAATGATGGTTTTCGAGTTGCAGCAGTTTGATGATGTGTTCTGCAATCCGGTGGTTGATTTCGGGTCCTGTGGGTTTTCCACGTACAATCCTCCCCACCTGTTCGGAGGGATGTTCGGATCGGGCCTGTTGGTTCCAAAAAGAAATCCACTGCATGATCCCGGAAGATTGTAGGCCTTATGCGTTTGTATGACCAGACACAGAAGTGTCTGGCTCATTAGAAACGCTCCAGACTGCTGAAGAAGAAGTTGGCTTCGATTTGCGCGTTTTCATCGCTGTCGCTGCCATGCACGGCATTCTCACCTACGTTTGCAGCATACAGTTTGCGGATGGTGCCCTCAGCCGCATCGGCCGGATTGGTGGCCCCGATGAGGGTGCGGAAAGAGGCCACGGCGTCTTCTTTTTCCAAAACGGCTGCCACAATGGGGCCTGAGCTCATGAAGGCGACAAGTTCTGGGTAGAAGGGTCTGTGCGCATGAACCGCGTAGAATTGCCCTGCTTGTTGCTCGCTGAGCTTGAGGTATTTCATGGCCGCAATACGAAAACCGGCTTGGTTTATCATGGCCAATATGTTGCCAATGTTGCCTGCGCGCACGGCGTCGGGCTTAATCATGGTGAAGGTGAGGGTCGACATATTATACTTTTGGATGTTTTTGGGTGCTTTTTATGGATGTTTTTTGGGCTGCAAAGATACGTGAAAAGCATGATTTTGGGGTCCTCGAGCCTTTTTATTTGGCCGGAGGAGGTTTCATTACCGTCTGGCCAAGTTCAATTAAATTCTCCGAAGCTGGGCACCCAATGCGGTGAGTCGTTGCTCGATTTGTTGGTATCCGCGGTCGATCTGGTGTACATGGTCTATGACGCTGGTGCCGTGGGCAGAAAGGGCAGCAATGAGCAAAGAAACGCCGGCGCGTATGTCGGGTGAGGTCATTTTAATGCCACGCAGGGCGTGTTTGCGTTCTAGTCCGATCACCGTGGCCCTGTGGGGGTCGCACAGAATAATTTGGGCCCCCATATCGATGAGTTTGTCCACAAAAAACAACCGGCTCTCGAACATTTTCTGGTGGATGAGTACAGAACCCTCGGCTTGGGTGGCCACCGTGAGCACGATACTGAGCAGGTCGGGCGAAAGTCCGGGCCAGGGTGCGTCGGCAATGGTGAGAATTGAACCGTCAATAAAAGTGTCGATGGCGTAATGGTCTTGTGCCGGCACGAACAGGTCATCGCCATGTTCATCAACCTGAATACCCAATCGGCGAAAAACATCGACCGTTCGGCCGAGGTGTGGGATGCCTGCGTTTTTGATCGTGATTTCTCCTTGGGTCATCGCAGCCATGCCGATAAAGCTGCCCACCTCGATGAAGTCGGGCAGCAGGGTGTGTTCGGTGCCATTGAGCTTTGAAACACCCTCGATCCGCAGCAAATTGCTTCCAATGCCGAGTGGGTCTATACAGGCACCCATCCGTCGAAGCATGGCGCACAGCTGTTGGATGTAGGGTTCGCAGGCCGCGTTGTAGATGGTGGTTTGTCCTTCCGCACAAACAGCAGCCATCAGCACATTGGCTGTGCCGGTCACAGAGGCTTCATCGAGTAGTATGTGCGTCCCTTTGAGCGCATGACCCCGTACGCGGAAGAATTCTTTATCTGTGTCATAAGTGAATTGCGCGCCCAGTTGCTCGAATCCCAGGAAATGAGTGTCGAGCCGCCGCCTTCCAATTTTATCTCCCCCCGGTTTGGGTATGTAGCCCTTTCCGAAACGGGCGAGCAATGGACCCAAAATCATAATCGAGCCTCGTAGTCCACTCCCCCGGGTGCGAAAAGCCTCACTTTCCATGTAGTCGAGGTCGACTTCCCGTGCGGTGAAGGTGTAGCTCCCGTCCTTAATTTTTTGAACAGTCACACCGAGCGCCCGCAAGAGGTCGATCAGGTTATTGACATCCACAATATCTGGGATGTTGTGGATGGTTACGGGATCGCAGGTGAGTAAGACAGCGGAAATGACCTGCAGTGCCTCATTTTTGGCACCTTGTGGGGTTATGTCACCTTTGAGGCGATGGCCGCCTTCAATTTCGAATCGATCTTTCTGTTCGACGTTCATCCCCTGAAATGTTTTTTACCCTTGAACTTGGCTTTCCCTTTAAACGGCTTTTTGGCACTGGGTGGTATTTGCTGGTGGCCACTGAAGGAGTTGCCCAGCACAGTATCTTCGGACGACAGGGAAATTTGCCCGTCCGATAATTTCCTGAGGTCTTGGAATACATCCTCATCGTTGAGTACGATTTTATTCCAGTTGCGGTAGCTCATTTTCATGAAGTTGGCTACCTGCTCGGCCAACGCTTGTCGCTCCGGCCCCTCTGGCATTTTTCTCGTGGCGGTGATGAACTCCTCCACGATCTTTCCGTAATGCCTGATTCGGATGTTTTGATTGGGGTACTCGGGTCTGTTGCTGGTATGGAAAATAGGGTCGTGGTCAGGTTTGGGGAACGGACCACCCAATTCGACTCCAGCGCCAGCCATGAGGTGAAGGTGATCCCATAGTTTTTGGCGCTGATCGCTCGCCTCCCGCGATTGGGGATTGAGTAGGGCCATCACCTCGATGATCTGATGGGCCGCGCGACTTCTCTCCTGCGCGTCTGGTATGTCGCGCAAGTGTTGCGCCATAAGGTGCACATGCCTCCCATATTCGGGCAACAACATATCGTCGTTCTGGGTATTATATCCCGGTCTTTGTGGGTTGGGATTCATCAACCTATAATTTTCATGCGTGCAAATTTCAATAAAATTATCTTTTCTCCCTGCTGGATGAACCGGATGGTGGCCTTATGGTCGGGTGCGTCACCTTCGACCGACAAAACATCTCCCTTGCCGAAGCGTTGATGCAGCACTTTCATGCCTGCTTTCAGGTTTGTGGTGTCGTCGGGTTCGAATTGCACCAAGTTGGCCGGTTCTGAATTTGACGGGGTAGGTTGTGAACGGACCGGCTTGTGGACGGCTTTGCCGTAGGGGTTCGACCCTTTTCCATTCGATGAACCGTATGTCTGTGCGCGGGTGTTTCCGTATGAATGTCCCGACGCGCTGCCGCTGCGCGTAATGGTGGAACCCATACGAAAGGGTGGTGCTGCCTGGTGGCCACTGTTTTTTTGCCAATCCAAACAACTGGGGTCGAGCTCCGACAAAAAACGGCTGGGTTCGGGGTACAAGAAATTGCCATGCCGGAAGCGTGTTTGGGCGTAGGTGAGGGTCAATCTTTTCTCGGCGCGGGTGATGGCCACATAAAAAAGTCGTCGTTCTTCTTCTAAATCTGCACGGCTTTCCATGCTCATGGATGAGGGGAAAAGGGTTTCTTCCAGGCCGGCCACGTACACATGACTAAACTCGAGGCCTTTTGCCTGGTGGATGGTCATCAGTGAGACTTTTTCTGCGTTTTCATCGTCAGCATCGAGGTCGGCATCGGTCAACAGTGCCACATGCTGTAGAAATCCGGCCAGACTACGGTCGCGGCCCTCGACCTCGCCCGTGGCGGGGTCTACCTCGTCTTCTTCGGTGTATTCACGTATGGCATTGAGTAGTTCTTCGATGTTTTGCATGCGGCTGATGCCTTCAACGCTTTTGTCTTCCACGAGCAAGCGATGGAGGCCCGTATGCTTGGAAACGTGTTGGGCAACCTGGTAGGCATCTTCTCGCGCACTCATCGTTTGGAATCCGCGGATCATAAACACAAAATCGACGACCTTATTCATGCCTTGTGGGGCCGTTGGCTGGTCGGCCATGGCGGTGAGGAGGGTCCAAATGGGCTCGTTTCGTTCACCTGCCCATGCGTAGAGTCGGTCTAGTGTGGTTTTGCCGATCCCTCGGGTAGGGTAGTTGATGATTCGTCGCAAGGCTTCCTCATCGGATGGGTTCACAATCAGCCGCAGGTAGGCCAGCATGTCTTTGATTTCCTTTCTTTGGTAGAAGCTAAGTCCACCATAGATTCTGTAGGGGATGTTTTGTCGCCTCAGTGCCTCTTCCAAGGGCCGAGATTGGGCATTGGTGCGATAAAGTATGGCAAATTCACTGTAGTTGAGCTGGTTGCGGAGCCTGGCCTCCATCAAGTCGGACGCGATGAATCGGCCTTCTTCGCCATCGCTGACGGCCGACGAAAGCCTTATTTTGGCGCCTTGTTCATTGCCGGTCCACAGTTTCTTTTCAAATTGGTGGATGTTGCGGGCAATGAGGCTCCCTGCTGCCTGCACGATGTACCCCGTACTCCTGTAGTTCTGTTCGAGTTGAAAGGTTTTTAGCTCGGGGTAGTCGTCCTTGAATTTGAGGATGTTCTGGATGTTGGCGCCGCGGAATCCATAGATGCTTTGGGCATCATCGCCCACCACGCATAGGTTTCTGTGGGCGGCTGCGAGCATTTTGATGATTCTGTATTGGGCGAGGTTGGTGTCTTGGTACTCATCAACCAGTATATACCGAAATTGGTGTTGGAAGCGGTTCAGGACATCGGAATGCTCGGTGATCAGTGCGTAGGTCTTGAGCAGCAGGTCGTCGAAGTCCATGGCCCCGGCGCGGAAACAGCGCTGCGCGTATGCGCTGTAGATTTGGTGGATGTGGGGTCGGCTGGCTGAAGCGTCTTGTGCCAACAGTTCTGCTGAGTTGGCGTATTGTTCTGGGCCGATCAGGCTGTTTTTTGCGGAAGAGATTCTATTGTAGACATAGCCGGCTTTGTATAAGTCGGACTCCAGCTGCATTTCAGCCACTATGGTCTTGATGAGGCTTTTGCTGTCTTCGGTATCGTAGATGCTGAAGTGGGTGGGATACCCTATCTTTTCTGCATTTCCCCTCAGCAATCGGGCGAATATGCTGTGAAAGGTGCCCATCCAGAGATGCCGGGCCTGCTGTCCTGCGATCCCTTCGATGCGGTTGCGCATTTCTCGGGCGGCTTTGTTGGTGAAGGTGAGGGCCAGGATCTGGAAGGGATCAGTGCCTTGCTGCAGTATTTGGGCGATGCGGTAGGTGAGTACCCGTGTTTTACCACTTCCGGCGCCGGCCACGATCATCACAGGACCCTGTGTACAGAGCACGGCTTGGCGCTGGGGTTCATTGAGTGCGTCGAGGTGTGACATACAGGCGGTGCTTTGGGCGGATGCAGAGGTGTGACCTGCAAAATTAGGGGATGCGTTGGCTATCGAGTGTGGCGCGTTACGATTTATTTTGATGGGTCGTTCATCATACCGTCTGGTGCCTATGGGGGTTGACCATACAGAGGAATTCTTCAAGGATCATGGCAGTGGCGCCCCAAACGAAGTGGTCGTCGAGCTGAAAACCCGGGACTTCCTGTATTCCTTCCGACGTTTGGGTGCGCTTGCTGACCCGAATAGCGGGGTTGAACAAGCTTTGAAGGCTGGGCTCGAGTACTTGGTCGACTTCCTCTGGCTGGGGAGCCCAAATGTTTGGCGGATGGTGTACAACAGCCGCATAGGGATGCACCCAAAAATTACTGGGTGGGATGTAGAGCGGGGTGAGTGCGCCGAGTAGATCGATTTGGGCGTCTTGTAGTTGCAGTTCCTCCTTGGTTTCGCGCAGGGCTGTTGCTTCCAGATGTTCGTCACCCTGCTCCATTTTTCCTCCCGGAAAGCTGATTTGTGCGCTGTGCACGCCGGGGTATGCGCATCGTTTGGTGAGCACGATATGGATGTGCTCTGCTCTTAGGGTGATGGGGATGAGAACGGCGGCCAGGCGTGGACGGGCATCGACCAGACTTCGCGCGATGAGTTCTTCGCGAAAGGGGGGCGCCATTCGGAGCATAGCCGGTAAACCTGGAAGTGCTGCCTGTATTTGACGCTTGAGCCGCTCGATTTGTTCCGATGCTGTACGCTCCATTTGAGTGCGATCCACTGAATAGGTGTTTAAGGATTTGCTTTGACGTGCTTCGGGCGGGGTGGTTTCCGATGGTTTTTGATTGTTTCCAGTGGATTCCGATCGTTTCCGGTGGTTTAATTGAACAATCTCTTGCAATGATACACTTTATAGGTGTTTGGATTGGCTACTTTTTTGTATAATTGCCCTAACTCGTTTCACCCATTTATTTCAACTTAAAATGAAGAAAATCTTACTTTTTTCTGGTGTACTATTTTGTGCATTTTTCTTGTCAGTTATAGCCCAGGCGCAGGTCGTGGGTTTTGTATTAAACCCACAACCGATTCGAGGCAACTACGATATTGGAATTCCTGCGTCTGGTTGGGGCATTTCACTCGATACTGTGGTGGCAACCGGGCGCTTGGTGATTGGTCGGAGTGCGGGTGGTGCCGCGGCGGGCGACTCTCTCGCTTGTGATACAACCTTGGTCAATGCATCTGCTATTGCCGGAAAGATTGCGGTGTTGTATCGCGGGAATTGTGAG
>CAIVQI010000158.1 GCA_903908015.1 uncultured Bacteroidota bacterium | reverse complement strand
CCATCCCCAATGTCCTCTTGAAGCGCAAGGCGTATGAATTCTTCGATGTGCATCCTTTATTTTACCTTCATTTGTTTCTGTTTGAACGTTTTCAACTTTCTCAGAGGGGACGTGACCAGGTGACCTCCAGCAGATTGGCATGATTTGACTCTAAAGAACCGCGGAACACTTACCCAATCTTGAGGACCGCTGCACTCACCCCTGGGGTTGGTTGATGCGCGGGTAAGGAGCGCGGTATGATTGGGGCTTAGGCCTACTCAAACCGCAGCTGGTGCACCAAATCCTGCCCGTTTTTCTCAAAAATGACGATGCTGGTTCTAAAAGTAGTGCCCGCTGTGGTGGTGAGGGTGCCCATGAGGTACTCGCCTCCTTGTCCGGAGCTTCCCTTGTGGATGAGTTTAAAGTCTTTGGGGGGATGATTTGCGAAAAAGTTCCTGAGCATGACTTCAGCCTGTGAACGGGTACAGCTTTGCTCGCGGTCCTGTAGGGCGATGTCAAGGGTCGAATTGAAGTAGGGCAGCATAGCGCGTACGTCGGCCGTTTTGAGCAGATGGGGCATGCGTTCCAGTGTGGATGTGCTGGCGGGCGCTTGTGCTTTGAGGGGTATTGACGCGAGGATCGTGAGGCAAAACGCGATCAGCAAAACATCGAGTCTATTGAAACCGCGTGAATGGCTGTAGCGCATACCGTTATTTGAGTTCGCAGTAGGCTTCGGGGAAACTTGAAGTGGCCAGCTCGTTGAGGTTGTCGCACACTTCTTTGGCCGTGCTTCGCTTGGAATCGGGAATAGGCGTTACGGTGTATGGATCGCGGTCACCTGGTTTCTCGTAGCAATTGCAGGTATAGTCTTGTGCACACGAAGTGAGGAAAACGCATGTGAAGATCAACAACGAGAAGATAGGGTGGTTATGTCCTCGAGTGGAGGACGTGATGTTACATATCGGTTTCATTTGATTCAGTTGTGGTGGATGATGTCCCAAAAATAGATGGTTTGTAAACTGATTGTTGGTTTCTATGGTCACTTTTTTATCCCTTTTTTTGTCCCTATTATGTCCCCATTATGTCTCTATTATGTCTCTATTATGTCCCTATTATGTCCCTTTTTTGTCCCATTTTGTATCCTTTTCTGTGTCATTTTTCGGGTGCACGAGGAATTTTTGACAGTCTTTCGATGGTAGCGGGCGTGATTTGACGGAGCGTTAGCGTCCATTGCCTCCCATCTGCGGCCGTAAACCAAATTTCGGGGACGCCTTGGGGCACGAAATCTTGTACGATTTTTTTCGGTGGATGAAAAAAATGGACCGATTGAAGGTTATACGCCTGAATGAATGGATTTAGCTCTTGAGGACGGCCGACCAACACAAGCTGAATGTTCAAATTCGGGAGTTCTTGCGATAATTTTCCAATCCGTTCGGCTGCCCAGGCACAGTAGCGGCAATGAACGCTAAGCACGGCTGTTAATCGACCGCTTGAAGGGGTCAAACTGATGTCCTGACCACCGCTGCGGGGCATTTGTCTCGCTGAATTGACCAGAAATTGTGTTTCACTCTTGGGGTATGGAAAGCCCCAGCTGAATAGGGGGGTGTCGTTGATGGGTTTGGTGATGATCACGGGCGCGGTGCTCCATGGCGGAGGTGTTGTGTAGGCGGTGGTGCCCAAGGCCAATGCGATGGTAAGCCCGATCAATAGCCTTGAATTTCGGACTATTGGTAAAAGGGCCTGTTTGCCACCGGCGAACACAAGGAGTGCACCAGCCACCAAATTCTTGGCGAGGGCTTCCGATGGCGACATCTGTAGGGCGCTGCCCATGCATCCACAATCAACACCATTCCCCTGTTCCAGCCAAAGTAAACCCAGATAGACAGAAAAGAACAGGAGAAGCGCGGCAGTAGCCTGTTCGAACCATCGATTGGCCATCAGGATGTTCATCCAATAGAAGCCAAGGGCAAATTCGATGGCAATCAACAGCGTAGCGAGCAGAGGGGTTGCCTTCCATCCCGTGCCGACCTGGGTGAGAAGGTGTCCTTCAAATGATGGATAATCAACGGCCTTGAGCCAGGCTGAGAGCAAAAAAAGCAAGCCCAACAGGATCCGCGCCAACAGGCGGGTGATTTCAAAGCGGTTGTAGTCACCCGCTACCAAGGCGGTCCGATCGTTGGCCGTCTGATCGTTGGCGGTCTGATCGTTGGCGGTCAACGCGTGTTCTGACTGAAATAATGGAAAAACCAGGGGATGGTTTCGATGCCTTTGTAGAAGTTGAAGAGGCCGTAGTGTTCATTCGGGGAATGCAGCGCATCAGAATCGAGGCCGAACCCCATGAGCACTGATTTGAGGCCGAGCACCCGTTCGAACAGGGCCACTATGGGGATGCTGCCACCGCCGCGGGTGGGTATGGGGGCCTTTCCGAAGGTGACGGTCATGGCTTCGGCAGCAGCGAGGTAGGCTGGTGAGTCGGTCGGCGTAACCACCGGTTCGCCTCCATGGTGCGGGCGGACTTCTACCTTAATTCCTTGCGGTGCAATTTGTTCGAAATGTTTTTGAAAAAGCATGGTAATCTCTTCAGACGTTTGATTGGGCACCAGACGCATGGAGATTTTGGCGTATGCCTTTGAGGGGAGTACTGTTTTCGAGCCTTCACCCGTATAGCCTCCCCAGATGCCGTTCACATCGAGTGTAGGGCGTGTACCAGTGCGTTCGGCTGTTGTATAACCCTTTTCGCCCAGGAGTCCGCCCACCCCCAAATCATCCATATAAGCTTGTTCATCGAATGGGGCTTGGTTCAGCAGGTGCCTGTCGGATGTGCTGAGTTCTTGCACCCGATCGTAGAAACCGGGTATGGTGATGTGCCGGTTGCTGTCGTGCAGCGAGGCGATCATCTGACACAGCGCGTTGATGGGATTGGCTACTGCACCGCCATACACACCCGAGTGAAGGTCGCGGTTTGGACCGGTCACCTCAACCTCGAGGTAGGACAGGCCTCGGAGGCCCACATCGATGCTGGGGATGTCGTTGGCGATCATGGAGGTATCGGAAATCAACACCACATCGGCTTTGAGGCGTTGCCGGTTGTTTTCGATATAGGTGGCTAAATTGGCGGATCCCACTTCTTCTTCTCCTTCAATCATGAATTTGATGTTGCAGGGGAGCTGTTGTGTTTGCATCATCAACTCAAACGCCTTGATATGCATATACATCTGCCCTTTGTCGTCGCAAGCCCCCCTGGCATAAATCTTACCGTCTTTAATGGTGGGTTCGAAGGGCGGCGAATGCCATAAATCGTAGGGATCGGCGGGTTGTACGTCGTAATGGCCGTAAACCAATACAGTGGGAGCATCGGGGTCGATGATTTTTTCGCCGTAAACGACCGGATAGCCGTCGGTTGGACAAACCTCAACCTGGTCGGCACCCGCATCGCGGAGTCGATCAGCCACGAATTCGGCGGCTTCGAACACATCTTCGCGAAAGTCGGGGTTGGCCGAGACGGAGGGAATGCGCAACAGGGAGAATAATTCTTCCAGAAAACGGTCTTTATGGGTATCGATGTACGATTGTACGCCTTGCATGGGGATGGGTTATTTTTGTACGCTTAAAAATAGGAAAAAATGGCGAATGCGACCTGCTCCATTGTACTGGGCTTGACTCTTGTTTTGTTGGGGTGCGGGAGGCCCTTGCAGCCTTTGCCGCCGCACAGCACGGGATACGCCCCTGTGGCAGATTCGCTACCTGCGGTCGAATCACGCGTAACCATTCCGGTGCGTGTGGACCTGGCCCCTATGATCGAAAAGGCGCAGTCGGATTTGCCCCGTGAATTCTCTGGCGGCGAGCATCCGTGTAGTG
>CAIVQI010000157.1 GCA_903908015.1 uncultured Bacteroidota bacterium | reverse complement strand
TATACACACTTTCCAGGCGTGCTCCTTCAACCACTCGGACACCTCTCCGGAACCACAAATCAGCGCGCTAATATAGATAAAAAAGAATCACCACAAGTGAAGAAATAAGAAGTGGAATATGTGCGATTAGGTTTCTGTTAACTCGCCTTTTAGGCCCTTGCTGATTGAATTTTCCAATTCGATACCAGTGTAATCGTTGCCCAAAAGCCACATGATTTTGGTGATGGCCGCTTCAAATGTCATGTCGCGACCGCTCACAACCCCCATTTCTCGTAGGGCAGTTGCGGAATGGTAGCGCCCCATATCAACATATCCTCCGCGGCACTGGGTGACTGACACTACGGTTCGCCCACTATTGATGTACTGCCTCAATGCATCGAGCAGCCAAGGATGTGTCGGTGCATTGCCCATTCCGAATGTCTCCATCAGCAATACCCGATTCTCTGGAGATTCCAATAACGGAACCACCACCGATTTTGACATACCAGGGAACAAGCGAATGCCTGCAACGCCAGGATCAATTCCTTTACGCAATTTGAACACCGATTCGGTTGCAGGTTCATTGGTCGATCGAATATAGCGATCCTGAAAGCGAATGGCAGTACCCACCTCGGCCAAAGCGGGATAATTGGGCGATTGAAAGGCCTGGAATTTGTCGGAATCGAACTTAGAGGCGCGATTGCCACGAAACAGTCGATAATCGAAATAAATGCAAACCTCTGGTACCCGAGGATGACCATTCGCATTGATGGCCCCCGCCAATTCTATGGCCGTAGTCAGATTTTCACGCGCATCTGTACGCGGGTAACCCAAAGGAAGCTGAGAACCGGTCAAAATCACCGGTTTTGCAAGTCCATCGAGCATATAGCTCAATGCCCCAGCGGTGTATGCCATGGTATCCGTACCGTGCAAGACCACAAATCCGTCGTAGCTGCTGTAGTGTTCCGCTATGGATTGGGCGATGCTCTGCCAATGGTGGGGCTCTACCTGGGAGGAGTCGATGGGATGAAAGGGAGTTATCGCATCTAATTGATATCCCAAAGCCTTTAGTTCGGGCAATTTATGTAAGACATCATCCAAGGCGAAAGAAATGAGCGCGCCCGAATGCTCATCCCGTACCATGCCGAGTGTACCTCCAGTATAAATGAGCAAAACACGCCTAATCATCAAAAAACAAAGATTTGGCGTTTTTCGTGCATATTTCCGCTGCTTCATCGGTCGAAACGGACCAACATTCTGCCACCACGCGGGCAATTTCTATCATGCGCGCACTTTCGTTTCGCTGTCCTCGGAAGGGGAATGGACTCAAATACGGGCTATCTGTCTCCAACACAACCCGACTGCGGTCAACTTGTTGAACTACGGATCTCAACTTATCTGCATTCTTGTAGGTAACAACACCACCGATTCCCAGATACATGCCCCGATTGATGATGCGCCTCGCCTCTTCTAAGGAGCCGGAGAAACAATGAAAAACCCCAGGTATCGATTGATTGCCTAAGGCATCCAATATCACCTGAGTGCTTTCACGGGAATGGATCACCACAGGAAGTGCCCTGCGCTGCGCCTGATCCACTTGCCATAAAAATGCCGCTTTCTGTTGGTCCAGATTATCCTTACGCCAATATAAATCAATTCCTATCTCCCCAATCGCCACATATTTTCGTCGATCCAACCAGTCGAACAGCTCGGCCAACACCACTTGCCAATCGTCGCCCACAGAACAAGGATGTAGCCCCATCATTGATCGAACCACATCTGGGTAGGCATCCTCCAGGGCATGCATTCCATCCACGCTCTCTCGATCCACATTGGGCAGGAGCATCATGCGCACCCCTGTGTCAAGTGCCCGCTGCATCATGGCATCCCGATCACTATCGAACTGCGCGCTATAGAGGTGGGTGTGCGTATCGGTCAGAACCACAAAAGCATCAACAGAATCCTTATGTACGGAGACCCACGCTTAATCTCGGCGCGTCAACAACAGGACAACATAATACATTAAAGTGGCGAGCGAACTTAATGCTGCAATGACATACGTCATGGCTGCCCAATGCAAGGCATCTTTGGCCATAGAATGTTGACGCGAGGTGGTTATGTTGTTGCGGTCGAGCCACACCAACGCCCTCCGGCTCGCATCAAACTCCACGGGAAGGGTCACGAAGGTAAAAACTGTGGTGAGTGCAAATAGCGCAACCCCCAGCATCAGCAATTGTGGAAAGATGTGAAGGGTAAAAACTCCACCCATCAATAACCAAGGAATATATTTGCTGGTCGCGCTCAACGCGGGAACCATTTTGGATCGGAATTGCAACCATGAATATGCCTGGGCGTGCTGCACGGCGTGACCCACCTCATGCGCCGCGACGGCGGCGGCGGCAACTGAATTGCCGTAATATACCTCGCGACTCAAATTCACGGTGCGATCGATCGGGTTATAATGGTCGGTCAATTGCCCTTCCGCAGATATTATCCGAACATCTCGGATTTGGTGGTCGTGCAACATCCGCTCAGCAATCTCGCGACCCGACATACCACCATCGAGAGGTGTAGCAGTGTATCTATTGAAACGGT
This sequence comes from uncultured Bacteroidota bacterium, assembly GCA_903908015.1. Classification (GTDB taxonomy): domain Bacteria; phylum Bacteroidota; class Bacteroidia; order UBA7662; family UBA7662; genus F1-60-MAGs140. Next base: position 2,558 of record CAIVQI010000157.1, on the reverse strand, counting down.
TCTTGAAAATGGCACTGACGATCCAACTTGCGATCATCATAAAAATCATCAAAGCATAGATAAACATAAGAAGAGATTTAGAATCAGCCTTTAAAACGAACAACGAGAAAAAAAGTTCCTTTCCGGCAATATGCTACCAAATTTTCTCGATCAGGTCGTCTGCCGTGATGCCTTCTGCCTCAGCTTTATAATTAAGTACCATGCGGTGACGAAGTATATCCTTGGCAACTGCCCGAACATCTTCAATATCGGGCGCATATTTTCGGTTGAGGGCCGCATGGCATTTGGCACCTATGGCCAAGTATTGAGAGGCCCTTGGTCCAGCACCCCAACTCACCAGGCGATTGGTTTCGTCGCCCGCGAAGGACCCACCCGGACGGGTTTTGTGGGCCAGTTTCACCGCATAGTTCAACACTGTATCGCTGATCGGGATGCGGCGAACCAATTGTTGGAAATACAGAATTTCATCGGCCCCCATAACTTTATTCGCCGATGGCAAACGGTCCGTAGTGGTGTGCCGCACCACCTCTAATTCATCTTCAAACTTAGGGTATCCGAGTTGTACATGAAACATAAAGCGGTCGAGCTGGGCCTCGGGCAAAGGATATGTTCCTTCCTGTTCGATGGGGTTTTGTGTGGCCAATACAAAAAACGGGGCGGGCAGGGTATAGAACTTACCGGAAACGGTAACCTGCTTTTCCTGCATGGCCTCCAATAGCGCACTCTGGGTTTTGGGCGGGGTTCTGTTGATCTCGTCTGCCAACACCACATTGGCAAAAAGCGGACCAGGAACAAATTTGAAATGGCGCTGGTCATCCAGCACCTCAGAACCTGTAATATCGCCCGGCATGAGGTCGGGGGTAAACTGTACGCGGCTAAAACTCAAATCAAGCACTTGCCCGATGGTGTGCACCAACAGGGTTTTGGCGAGTCCGGGCACCCCCACCAGCAGGCAATGCCCGTTGCTGAAGATCGAAATGAACACCGATTCCACCACCTGGTCCTGGCCAATTACCACCCGAAACACTTCATTGCGGCATTGCTGGTAGCGCTCAAAAAGAGCGTCTACGGCTTCTTTATCAGACGAAAATCTTAGAGACATAGGGCTTTAAAATTGGAGGGCAAAAATACGGATATGTTGGCTCATGAGGGCTAATGATCATTCATGACCAAGAAAACGTGCGTCTTGAACCTTTAAGTCCTCGCTCAGTGTATAAACCCGGGGAACGGCAGTTGGGATCTCGAATTGCAGAATTTCGGCCGGACTCATTCCTTCCAGCTCCATGACAAGTGCCCTAAGGCTGTTGCCATGTGCCGCCACCAGCACGTTTTTGCCAGCTCGCAGCAGCGGAAAAATCTCTTGCTTCACATACGGTATGACCCGCGAGGCTGTGTCTTTCAGGCTCTCACCCTCTGGGGGAGCCACATCATAACTGCGTCGCCAAATCAGTACCTGTTCATCCCCATAACGCTCCGCTGTTTCGGCCTTATTAAGACCCTGAAGCATCCCATACATCCGCTCGTTGAGGGCCTCATTGGCGATGATTGGAAGATCCCCACACCCCATCTCCTCAAGCATGATGCGCAAGGTGTTCTGGGCACGCTGAAGCGCGCTGGTGAACGCAATATCGAAATGATAATGCGCCAACAAACCCCCAGCACGTGCGGCTTCTTGTTCGCCTTGTTCCGACAGGGGCACATCAACCCAACCTGTGAAGCGGTTTTCGAGATTCCATTGAGATTGTCCGTGTCGGACCAAGACCAGCGTAGACATGTTTCGATAAGTTAAATAAAAAGTAAGCGCGTTATTCGGTGGCGGCTATTGACACCGGCACATGCATTTAATTGCTCGATGATGTTGGCCTGATTGAGATGAAGTTCCGACCTCAGCGATGCATCGCCAATCCGAACCATGAGTTTTTGTCCGCTGACCAGAAACGACTCCGTTTGCGCGGACACGCCATCGCCCAGCAAAGCATCCCAGCAGCTGCGCAATCGAACTTCATCGAGGGGAGCCCTCAATTTATAAGCATCAACTAAGTCGACCAATACCTTGGCCAAGCTGTTGGCATCGCCCCCCCTGATCCTCATCCGATGTGTCGTTCTGCATGGTACGACGAGCGAACCAGCGGCCCACTCTCCACAAAATCGAATCCCCGGTCATAACCCATTTGCTTATACTCGGCAAACAGATCGGGATGTACAAATTCCGCCACTTCGAGGTGACGCGCCGTGGGCTGCAAATATTGACCAATGGTAACCACATGGACATTGGCTACTGCGAGGTCGTCGAGCAATCGGGCAACGTCATCGCGCGTCTCCCCCAAACCCACCATAAATCCTGTCTTTGTGCGGAGGCCAGCCGCACTGATGCGCGACAATTGCTCGAGACTTCGACTATAGCGGGCCTGTGGACGAACCAATCGGTAGAGCGGTTCAACCGTTTCCATATTGTGGGAAACCACCTCCGGACGTTCAGAAATCATCAGGTCTAAAGCATCCCAATTGGCTTTTACATCGGGAATCAGCGTCTCAAGTGTGGTGCCAGGTGATGCTTT
>CAIVQI010000156.1 GCA_903908015.1 uncultured Bacteroidota bacterium | reverse complement strand
TCGCCTGACAGAAAAGAAAGCCGAACGCACAACAGCACCTACCCAAAAGTGGCGGTTCAGTGGTTAAATCAAGCTTTGTGCTTCTATCAAAGTTTGTGCTTGGTTGACAGTGAAGTGCTCCGAAATCGCCACCTTCGGGTAGCTGCAAACCGTCAGGCTGTGAAAAAACTTGAGTATTCCGGCGAAATTGACCCCTTTCCGTCGGTCTCAAATTGACCCCCCTTGCTTTTCGATGGTTTTGTTTCAATGATCGAGTTTAAAATTAGTTTTTTTTCTTAATGATTTTCCTTGTAAATCTATTCGATTTGCTCTAGCAGGTTGAAACAGCCAATCTAAAAAAACAGTTGTCACACCTTGTAGTAACAAAGTTTGTTATATTGCATTCTATGATAAATTGCTGTGAAATTTTTACCACACCTGCATGAAAAACAAGATCAAAATTGCGGTTTTTGCCCTCCTTTTTTATGCGAATACGGGCTATTCACAAAACACCTTATTCATTCCAGATACTGTAAGCGGCCCAATGGTGACACTACAAATACAAAACGGCCAAACAACTTGCTTTCCGGGCTTCACCACCCAAACCATGGGGTTTAATGGAAATATATTGGGCCCAACCATCCTTCTCAGAAGAAATCGGCCTGTAGACCTCCGCGTATTAAACACCCTTTCAGACACCACTACGGTTCACTGGCATGGCTTGCACGTGGCGCCCCAGCATGATGGCGGGCCCCACACCTACATCCTGCCTGGTGCGCTTTGGAATCCTGCATTCACCGTTCATGACTGGGCAGGAACCTACTGGTATCACCCACACCTTCATTATAAAACCAATGAGCATGTAAGCAAAGGACTAGCTGGTTTTATTATCGTGCGTGACAGCCTGGAAGAGGCTCTAGCCCTGCCCCGAACCTATGGCGTTGATGATTTTCCTCTTCTGCTCCAAACCAAAAGTTTTGACTCCAATCGGCAAATCACCATCGACAACCCCTATGATTCGGTGGTATTGGTCAATGGCACGCGGCAAGCTATCCTTAACGTACCCGCGCAATGCGTGCGCTTCCGCTTACTGAACGGATCATCTGAACGCGTCATGAATGTGGGGTTCACATCAAACCTTGGATTCCACATGATCGGGAGTGATGGTGGACTCCTTGAGCAGCCTGTAGCCCTTAACCGCCTCCAACTTGCCCCTGGCGAACGGGCCGAGGTATTGGTGAACCTGCAAGGACGCACAGGACAAAGTATTCAGTTGATGAGCTACGGAGCAGAATTGCCCAACGCCTTTTACGGTGCAGCCCAACCCGGTATGGGTGCCGGACAAGTCATCCCTGGATATTCACTAAATCCCTTAAATGGCAGCAATTTTACACTGCTCACGCTCTCCGTTGGGGCCGCACTACCTCAAGGAGTTTTCTCAGTTCCCGCTACCTTAATTCCACACGAGCCTTGGTTGGAGTCACAGGCTGATACCACGCGCACGTTCACATTTATGCCTGAGAACATGGGGCCAACTGCCATTCAGGGACCCTTTATGATCAATAATCAGCACTTCGATATGCAGGTTATTAACCATCGGATTCCGTTCAACAACACGGAAATCTGGGAATTGGTGAATCAAACGCCCATCGCCCATCCCTTTCACATACATGATGTTCAGTTTTATGTGCTGTCGGTGAATGGTCAACTGCCCGCGCCGCAATTACGCGGGCGGAAGGACGTCGTGATGGTCCCCGCAGGAATGGGAAGGGTGCGATTCATCACTCGATTTGAAACGCACCACAACAACCATATACCCTATATGTATCATTGTCACATGCTCACGCATGAAGACCACGGCATGATGGGTCAGTTTTTGGTTGTATCCCCTTCAGTAGACCTTGAAGAACTCCCCAAAAAACACCAACCTTCTCTTATTTGCTACCCCAATCCCGCAAGTGACTTTATTCATTTAACCATGAAAACTGATGCGCTTGACTTTTGGAATCTTAAGCTTAGGGATTTGCGAGGACGGCCGGTTTTGAGACAGGATAAAGGAAGTTTCCCTTTCGAATTATCGCTAGTTACCCTACCAAAAGGCGCCTATTTTGTTCATTGCCACACAAAATACGGCAAGCATGTAGCCAAAATTCTGCGCCATTGAGTTGGCTGTTTCTACTCGGACCGGGTTGCAACTCCCTCGATTGGGGCGATACACCCGAGGGCATGAACCTCCTTGTCTTTTGGGACGGAAGGCAAAAGGATGCGAGAATACTGGTGCGGGTACTATTCCCAAAATATATGGCTGTGAATGTGAAATTTTTCCAAAAAAGCCCTTAGCTTAAACCTCTTTTTTTACGGGTTCGCAATGGAATCCCGAAACACACTACAGTATCCTACCCTTGCTGGTCAGCACATTACTGTCAGCCTTCGGTTCAATGCTCATAGCGGTCCCACTTGGCATATTAACCGCCGCGTTTCTATCCGAATTGGCACCAAGGAAATTGCAAATGATACTCAAGCCGATCATAGAAATGCTTGCGGCCATACCATCGGTGGCCATTGGCTTTTTGGGAATTGTGGTCGTAGGGCCGGGCCTGGCCAGTGTTTTCGGCCTTCAATATGGATTAAACGCTTTAAATGGTTCAATTTTGTTAGCCATTATAGCATTGCCAACCATTGTCACCATCAGCGAAGACGCCATTAATGCTGTGCCCAAATCGCACCGGGAGGCATCTTTTTGGGCGTTATTTTATGGGATATTTTTTCTAAAGGCTACGGTAGTTTATCCTGGACTTTTGTTACCGCCGCGCCAACCGATGGAATGACCGGGGGCGGCATTCTACCCGCCGTGGTTGGAACGTTGGTCCTGACATTT
>CAIVQI010000155.1 GCA_903908015.1 uncultured Bacteroidota bacterium | reverse complement strand
TTCGCGGGGGTGCATCGCTTCCAAGCAGGAATATATGTGTTGCAACTCCAAAATGTTCATGGATGCGACAGCATTGTAACCCTACAGCTAACAGTACACCCACTTCCCAGCGCCATTCTATCACAATCCGGCAATGGGGTGATTTGTCCGGGTGACTCATCAACTTTAGTCGTAAGTCATGCAATCGGTCGGCAGGTGGCTTGGTACCGAAATGATACATTAATCGTTGCCGCAACAGGGGGGACGTACAGAGCATACCAATCGGGAACATACCAAGCTACAATAACAGATTCTGGTAGTGGCTGTTCTTTCACGACCAACACCCAGTCGCTTTTTGTAGCGGCAGGAGCGGCAGCATTTTTATCTCATCCGTCACGACAGTATGTTGAGATAGGTTCTACAGCACTATTTATTGCCCGAAGTGCCTTCGCTTACAGCCAAAGCAGGAGGTGGCAAACATGGTCGACAACAACGGCGTCCTGGATCGATCTTGTTGAAAATTCGACTTTTGTTGGCACCCAAACTGATACACTCCATGTTGCTGCGGCATCAATCGGCTTGAATCAAACACGGTACCGATTGAGAATTTCAGGATGCCAGGGTGATGTGTATTCGCAAGAGGCCAATTTAGTGTTGTTCCCCTCCACCGCCCCAATCGCGATTTCAATTTTGAACCGCAATGTTTGTCCTGGCGAGACCATTGAAGTACCGGTTTTTGCCAGTGGTTTCTCGAATGTAGGACGTATTCAACTGAATATGCAATTTGACACCACCAGACTGACGTTTTTGAATGTAACCCGCAACACTGGTTTTGGTACCTCATTAATCGTCACAAGATCGGGCGGTACCATCAGCTTTGTGCGGAACAATACAACTGCTGTGAATCTCAGCAATGATACATTGTGGAAACTTGTATTTCAGGCCTCATCTTCGCCATTAACCGCGCCGGTTTCGGCCACAGTAGGGTGGATTGTGCCAGTACCAGGAGATCTGGGCTTGGCCAGCAGTTCGCCTGTAAATCTCATTCACAGGCTTACCTTACAGCAGGGGAATGTGACCCTCGGTGCCTTACCTCCGGTCATCTCAGCTCACCCAGTGAATCAATCGCCCCGCCAGGGCGATACGCTGAGCCTAACTGTAGTGGCGCAGCAAGCTGTTTCCTATAGATGGCAACAAGAAACGGCCACAGGTTGGGTCGATTTAAATAATACTACTGTTTTTTCTGGTGTGAATACGGCTGTTTTGGTCATCCGTTCTGTGCCCAACAATCTGCATAATTCAAAGTACCGAGTGCGGGTCAGGGGAACGTGCCTGCCTGAGATTTTCTCTCAGTCGGCCACGCTAAATGTGATCCCAAACGCCCAGACAATCAGATTTACCTTAGGAGGGGCGCAGTTATGTCAGCCCGGAGCCGTTTCGATACCGGTGAGTGTGGTGAATTTTTCTCAAGTGGGGCGGTTTGATTTAAAGGTCGATTTCACGCAAGGCAATTTGGTCTACAGCAGCATTTCAGGTATAGCGACGGGATTGGGCAACCTCTCTGTTCTGAGTAGTCCGGGCAACCTCCGGTTTGGATGGTCGAGCGTCAATCCGTTTACAATAGGCACGAATGGAACGGGAACATTATTCACCATTAATTTTACGAGCGCTTCACCATCTGTCTTGAATTGGGACAGTACCACTTTTGGGGTGGGGGAGGTCTCTACACCCTTTCTTCAGCCTTTGCCCCGTTCGTTTGCAAACGGTTCGGTGGGCTATATAACCCAATCTGTAGGAATACAAACGCCCCCGACTCTGTGTTATAATTCATCTAATATACAATTACAAGGTTTTCCAGCTGGCGGATTTTATACGGGTCATGCGGCTGTTAATAGCAGCGGAACATTCAATCCTGTCGCGGCTGGACCCGGAACTCACATAGTCCAGTACACGATTATTGTTGGTGGATGCCTGTTCAGTACTTCCACCAGTGTAGTGGTCATGCCCAAGCCCATCGTATCCGCGGGTGCCGACCAAACGATTTGTCGCGGCAACGCAGCAGCCCTCACTGCAACGGGTGGTGCAACTTATTTATGGAGCACGGGTGCCACCACGCCGACGGTTGTGGTTTCTCCGACGGCTACGACCGCTTACTCGGTACTGGTGACGGATGCTGCGGGATGCTCGGTGCGTGATACTGTTGTGGTATCGGTGCTTCAGGTTTCTGGGGTACAAGCTGGTGCTGATCAGGTGG
>CAIVQI010000154.1 GCA_903908015.1 uncultured Bacteroidota bacterium | reverse complement strand
CTCGCCAAGGGCCTTACCAGCGTCCGCCAATTTTTCGCTCAATTGTATGCTCACCCCTCATTGGAATCCGAACCTGCGAGCGGTGGCAGACTGATGAATGGTCATTTTTCTACACGTTTCCTGGATGATCAGGGCCATTGGCGAGCTTTGTCAGAGGAGTTGCACAGCACATGCGACATCTCTCCAACCGCTGGGCAAATGGGCCGTGCCTTAGGAATTGCCTACGCTTCTAAACTATATAGGAACCACCCCACCCTGTCTAATTCGACTCCATTCAGTCGTGGTGGACGAGAAATTAGTTTTGCAACCATTGGCAATGCATCAACCTCAGAGGGCCATTTTTGGGAAACACTCAATGCCGCCGCAGTGCTTCAAGTTCCATTGTTCATCAGCATCTGGGATGATGAATACGGCATATCTGTGCCGGCACGTTACCAAACGGCCAAGGAAAACCTCAGCAGCCTATTATCGGGCTTCCAAACCGAACCACATCGTCCTGGCATCAAACTTTATACCCTTCGTGGATGGGACTACCCCGCCCTCTGTGCTGCATACCAAGAAGCGGCCCAAGACATGCGCCAATCCCACATGCCAGTGGTCTTTCACATCACCGAACTCACCCAACCCCAAGGACATTCAACATCGGGATCGCATGAGCGTTACAAATCTAATGAGCGCCTTGAGTGGGAACGTCAACACGATGGCATAGTCAAAATGCGTGCTTGGATGTTGGAGGCGGGTATGGCCACCGAGGCTGAAATTGCTTTTATTGAAGAGGAAGGACTCCAATACACCAAGGCAGAACAGCGCGCTGCATATCAGGAATTTCGGCGGGAAATCGACGCAATGGCGTCAGAAACCACAGGCGCGCTCAGTAATCTGGCCCAACAAACAACGCAGATCGCCCCCGAAGTTGGCACCCACCTTCAAAGCATTCGACAAAACAAAGAGCCGCTCAGGAGAGATCTTGTTAGTGCACTTCGGAGCAGCATTCTGGCTGCCCGCAATCACCCCAGTGATGCGCGTCATCGTGTCCAAGCCTTGCTAAAAAAGTTTTCGGAACAACATCAAACGCTTTTCAGCAGTCACCTCTACAGCCAATCGGCACAATCCACCCAAAATCATCGCCCCATTCCAGCCGTCTACAGCGATAAATCTGTGACAATAAATGGATATGAAGTGCTGAATATGGCCTTTTCGGACATTCTAAAACGTGAACCAGCCTTCTTCGCTATAGGTGAAGACGTGGGTAAAATCGGTGACGTTAACCAAGGATTTGCAGGTCTACAGGAAATCTATGGTGAAAATCGGGTCACAGACACTGGAATTAGGGAGATGAGTATTGTCGGACAGGGTGTAGGTGCCGCAATGCGCGGACTCAGGCCGTTGGCGGAAATTCAATATTTGGATTATTTGCTCTACGCACTGCAAATCTTGAGTGACGATCTGGCCACCTTGCATTATCGCACCGTTGGAGGTCAAAAAGCGCCTTTAATCGTTCGAACCCGTGGCCATCGCCTAGAAGGAATTTGGCATTCTGGTTCACCTATGGGCATGATTTTACACAGCATTAGAGGAATACTTTTGTTGGTTCCACGCAATATGGTTCAGGCTGTAGGCTTCTACAACATGCTTTTAGCCTGCGATGAACCTGCTGTGGTCATCGAATCACTTAACGGATACCGGTTAAAGGAACGGGTTCCCGAAAACCTGCTCGAGTTTACTCTTGCGCCAGGCATACCAGAAGTACTTAGGGCAGGTACTGACCTCACATTGATCACCTATGGATCTTGTTGTCGCATGGCGATTGAAGCAGCTGAACGCTTACTGGAACTTGGGATCGATGTTGAGGTTATTGACGTACAGTCACTCATTCCATTTGATACAGAGCATCGGTTGGTGGCGTCGATTCGAAAAACCAATCGATTTATCATCGTGGATGAGGACGTGCCGGGGGGGGCATCATCCTACATCTACCAGCAGGTCATGGAAGTGCAGCAGGCTTATTTTTATTTGGACAGTCCGGGCCGCACCCTCACGGCGCGCGAACATCGTCCGGCCTACGGCAGTGATGGTGATTATTTTAGTAAACCTTCCGTGGATGATATGGTTGAAGCGGTATATAGCATGATGTCAGAAGCTGACCCAAATCTATTTCCCGCTGTATTCTAATGGCTTAGAGTAGTTCAGTTGAATCAAAGGAACAGACTGAACCTGCTACATTCGTTCAGGTGATTCGATCCCTATGACGTACAAACTTCTTTTCAAGACCCGCGCCACTGTTTGGCATAAATAAAGTCGGAACAACCGACTGTCTGGAGGGGTCTCGGGTGTGAGTATGGGACAATCGTGATAAAAGCGGTTATATAGGCTGGCTAAATCAAAGGCAAACTGACAAAGAAGGGCTGGATTCTTGTGCATGTAGGCCGATTCAATAGAATCACCATACAAAGAAAGCTGCCGCAAAAGGTCTATCTCTGCCTGTTCCACCATGAGCGGCAAAGGTACCTGTTCATCATGCTCAGAATGAGTGCCCAGCGTGCTCGCTTTTCTCAGTACAGCACACGCACGAGCATGGGCATATTGAATGAACGGACCGGTATGTCCCTGCAGGTCAATCGACTCTTCGGGATGGAAAATCATGCGCTTTTGGGGATCTACCTTAAGTATAAAATACTTCAAAGCCGCCATGCCCACCTGATGAAATAGCGAAGTCTTGTCGGATTCACTCAATTCCTGAAGCTTTTCTGAAAGGCCACTCCTACCCCTCGCCGCGGCCACCATTTCATCCATTAAGTCATCAGCATCTACAACGGTGCCCTCTCGCGATTTCATGCGTCCTGTTGGCAAATCCACCATGCCATAGGACAAATGGGTGCACCGTGAAGCCCAATCATACCCCAGGCGTTGGAGCACAAGGAACAGGACCTTGAAATGATAGTCTTGCTCATTGCCCACCACATAAGTCATTTCATCCGCACCCCATGCTGTTTGTCGCTCTATGGCCGTACCGATGTCCTGGGTGATATAAACTGATGTACCATCGCTTCGCAACAATACCTTTCGGTCTAGGCCCTCGCCCGTGAGGTCGGCCCAAACTGAGCCATCAGGATCGCGTTCAAAAACACCCCGTGACAATCCACTCAGCACCTGCTCACGGCCAAGGAGATAGGTTTCAGATTCATAGTAGTTTCGGTCGAAATACGAACCCAGGCGTTGGTGGGTTTGATCGAATCCGGCATAAACCCATGCATTCATGGTTTGCCAAAGGGCGCGCACCTCTGGTTTGCCCGCCTCCCAATCGCGCAGCATCTGTTGTGCTTCTAATAATATCGGTGCTTGTTCTTTAGCCACTTTTGCCTCCATGCCGCTGGCCAACCGTTCGTCGGTTTGTTGCCGCCATTCCTGGTCGAACCGCACATAGTATTTTCCAACCAAATGATCCCCCTTTAGACCACTGCTGATGGGTGTTTCTCCGTTGCCAAACTTTTGCCAGGCCAGCATAGACTTACAGATATGAATGCCCCGGTCGTTGATGACCTGAACACGAATCACCTGGTCGCCCGCTTCTTCCGCCAAACGGCTCATGGCCATGCCCAGCAGAATATTTCTGATATGGCCAAGGTGAAGGGGCTTGTTGGTATTGGGGGATGCGAACTCCACCAATACCTTTTTCCCTGATGGATTGGAGCGAGGTTTGCTTCCCTCACGATGTGCTTGCATCCAAAAATCTGCACTTAAAGAGATGTTCAGAAATCCTTGTACGATGTCGCTAGCAACCACCAATGGCCGGTCACCAAAACTTAGCGTTTCGAGAAGGGTGCGGATTTGTTCACCAAAATCAACTGGATTCATCAACAGACGCTTGGCTGGTCCGAATAAAACCAGCGTAATGTCGCCCTTGAAGTCTTTCCGGGTTTGTTGAAAAACCAAATGTTCTGGCGCTAGTTGCCCAGCAAACTTTTGTAAAATAAGGGGTTGGAGGTGTTTTCTTAGGTAGTGTTCCTGGGGTGACATATACCGGTGGTCGGTTACTTAATTCTGGTTTTGTATGGAATTGGCGACTTTCACCAAAATCTCGAATGCTGTTTCGGCCATGATGTTTTCTTTGTCGAGGGTCGGGTTGATCTCTACCATTTCAAAACAAACGACTTTGGGATTACCCAACAGGTTCTGTAGGAGTTTACCCGCCTCTCGTTCATTGATACCGTTCGGCACAGGCGTACCCGTTCCCTGGCTCACCCGCGGATCAAGGGAATCAACATCAAACGACACATAAATGGCATCGCAGCGGTCGAGTGAAGTTAAAATGGCATTGGCCACCTTTTCTACGCCTTGTCTTCTGATTTGTGAAACCAAAAATACTTTACTTGCATTTTTCTTAATCAGCTGGTCCTCCTGGGGTTCAGTATCTCTTAGGGCCACATAAACCACATCAGAAAGATGAACCGGCGGATGTTTTCCCCCCAACTTCTTGATGTGCTCCCATGCCTTTTTGGTTCGTTCGTCGGGTTCATTCACCTTACATTCCAGGTTGTCAGTGCCGGTGGCTATGGCCAAAGACATGCCATGCAAATTGCCGGAGGGCGTGGTAAAAGGTGAGTGTAAATCTGCATGCGCATCAATCCAGACCACGCCCAAACGTTTACCAGGCATCGCCTGTTGCAAACCAAACAAAGTGCCGGCTGCGCTGCTGTGGTCGCCCGCAAGGACCAAGGGGAAGCGACCAGATTTCATTACGCTGTGTATGCTTTCGGCCACGCGCCGGCAAACCTCTGTTACCCCCTCAATGTGCCGGGCAAAGGGTGTTCGAACAGCTTCGTAAAGCTGATCGTTACAATCGGGCACTGACAAACGCTCGGTTCTGTGAAAAAACCGGGAACCGAAGTCATGGGCGGCTATTTTCACAGCATCTATACCCAAACTTGCGCCTCGGGTACCTGCACCCAGTTCCGACCGCACCTCAATTAATGTCCATTCGGCCATGACCGTGCGCTAATTCGCTAATTAAAACTAAATTTGCGCCCCTAAAACAGCGCGATGCAAAGTTACGCAGAATTTCTAGACCTGAGCGTAGGTTTTCCTCAGGAGGGATGGAAACTCATTGATGATGAGTTGTATTTCCATGACATTAACCTGATGGAAATGGCGGAGACTTTCGGCACCCCGCTGCGCTTCACGTATTTGCCGCTCATCAGTCAAAAAATCGAAAAAGCCAACCGCTTATTTCGGGAGGCATTTGATAAACACAACTATAAAGGTTCCTATACCTATTGCTACTGCACAAAAAGTGCTCACTTCAAGCATATTCTCGAAGAGGCCCTGGCCGCAGGCGTGCAATTGGAAACCTCATCGGCCTTCGATATGCCCATCATTGAGGCATTGGAGCGAAAGGGCATGATCACCAAAGACATTATGGTGATCTGCAATGGATTTAAAAAAGACAGCTATAAGGAGAATATTGTAGACCTGATCCACGATGGTTTCACCCGTATTATTCCCGTGCTCGACAATAAGGAAGAGTTCAATTACTACGACAACGAGGTGGAGGTGCCTTGTTCTCTCGGCATGCGGTTGTCTGCAGAAGAGAAACCGGATTATCCGTTTTATACCTCGCGTCTGGGTATTCGGGCCGACGAAATGGTGGATTTTTACCAGAGTAAAATACGCGACGACCCGCGCTTTCGTCTGGAATTGTTGCATTTTTTTGTGAGCAGTGGATTCAACGATACCCCTCATTTCTGGAACGAGTTGGAGAAATTGGTGAATACTTATGTTAAACTCAAAAAGGTTTGCCCCGACCTGCACATGCTCGATATCGGCGGGGGACTTCCATTTAAAAACACTTTAGAGTTTGAGTACGATTACGATTATATGATTGGTGAGATTGTGAACCGAATCAAAACGATCTGCAACGACCATGATGTTGAGGAGCCGGACCTGATTACCGAATTCGGGAGTTTCACTGTGGCTGAATCGTCGGGCATCATATTCAAGGTATTGGGACGAAAGCAACAAAATGATCGGGAGAAATGGCTTATGGTGGATGGGAGTATGATCACCATGTTGCCTGATGTTTGGGCGATGAACCAAAAGTTTATCGTTTTGCCTTTGAATAACTGGGATTCAGAATATGAGCGGGTGAATATTGGTGGCATCACCTGCGATGGCCTAGACTTCTATAAAACAGAACAGAACAACGCCTCAACTTGGATGCCCAAAACCCGTAAAGCGCAATACGTTGCTTTTTTTCATACTGGTGCTTATCAAGAAACACTCAGTGGCACAGGAGGCATCCACCATTGCCTGATCCCCACACCCCGGCATGTTTTGATCCGTAAAACGAAAGACAACAACCTCGACTATCAACTGTTTCAGGAGGAACAGAGCAGCAAACAGGTTTTGAAAATCTTGGGGTACTAAGCCTCCTTTTTTCCTATATTTGCACCTCAAATTTTTTGTCATGGGGGTCACCAAACTCAAAAGAAAAGCGGCTAAAAACAAAACTGTTTCTCGTCTGCGCAATCAGGGTCTTACGAAAACTACATTGGGTTCATACAAAAACCACCGCAAAGAGTCGGATTCAGTTACAGCTGAATAAATCTTAAGTCTTCACCTGTTGGCTCACCCGCTGGGGGTATCGCCTCCCATGTTTTGTCGCCGAGCAAACGTACGGATGTAGCGAAAGCCTCGAAAGGTGAACGTCCCCCCCACTCGCTGGGACCAATCATCGATAGTGCCCTTTGTCCATTTTTGCGGATGTACAAATGGTAGGTTTGTCCGACCACTGGCTCAAATCCCATGTCGGAGCCGTATACCTCCTCGGCCAATTTTAATCTTTCTTCGATTTTTTTGGCTTGCTGCATCAGGACATCTGCCTGCTTCCGCAACAAAGACATTTGCTGCTCGGCTTGTTCTCGGGCGGTTTCCAAAGAACGACTTTTCATCTTGCCTTTGTCGATCGGACGGATCACAGGGCTGCCAACATGCAGTGCGATTGGTGCAAATGAAGCTTCACCCGTATAGTATTTGTGGCCTTCAATTGTCTTTTGTACCACCCCAGTGGGATGGTCAATCGTGCAAGAAGACTTATTTTCAATTGAATCGATGGGGGTTGGATCGCCGTTTTTCATATTCATTCATGCCATTAAGTGCGCGTTATTCTGGGACTTAAAAACCCATCGAACATAAGCAACAACGCAAAACGATAATGGTTTATATGGCATCTGTCGTTTGGTCAGTCGTTTAATATTCGCTATTTTACTGAGGTTAGGGAACTTTTTATTTCCCCTAACGTTTAGACCCTTTGTGTTTCAATAAACATTCGTCTTCCTACAATTTAATCCTTTTATGAGGCAGCTAAAAATTACCAAATCCATTACCAATCGGGAGAGTCAATCCCTCGAAAAGTATCTGCAAGAAATTGGCAAAGTAGATTTAATCACACCCGAAGAGGAGGTCATATTGGCCAAAAAAATCAAGGAAGGAGATCAGGCTGCGCTCGAAAAACTGACCAAGGCCAATCTTCGTTTTGTGGTTTCGGTAGCCAAGCAATACCAGAATCAGGGCCTAACTCTGAGCGACCTGATCAATGAAGGCAATCTTGGCTTGATTAAAGCAGCTCGAAGATTCGATGAAACGCGTGGATTTAAATTTATATCATATGCTGTTTGGTGGATTCGTCAATCGATTTTATCTGCCCTTGCTGAACATTCACGTATTGTGCGCCTGCCCTTAAACCGGGTTGGCTCACTGAATAAAATAGGAAAAGCATTTTCTCAGCTGGAACAACAGCATGAGCGTGATCCATCGGTATATGAACTGGCTGAGATGTTGCAAATTTCTGCTGATGAGGTTGAAAACACCATGAGCATCAGTGGACGGCACATCTCCATGGATGCTCCTTTTGTTCAAGGTGAAGAAAATACCCTATTGGACGTCTTGGTGAACGATGACGCGCCCAGAAGCGACAGTATTCTGATGCAGGAATCTCTGGCCAGCGAAATTGAACGATCGCTCAATACCCTCACCGAGCGTCAGCGTCAGGTCATTCAGTTATACTTTGGCATTGGTGCCAGTCACGCCCGCTCGCTGGAGGACATTGGCGCCCAATTTGAATTGACCCGTGAAAGGGTTCGGCAGATTAAAGATAAAGCACTGAAGCGCTTGAGGCACACCTCCCGCAGCAAGTTATTGAAGAACTATCTCGGTTAATACTTTTTTTTAGTTCATGATCCAACGGGGATGCCCGTGATGGCTTATTTTTGCCGGCATGTTTGAACGCCTGACCGATAAAATTGAATCCGCCTTTCGAACCTTAAAGGGACAAGGTCGCATTTCGGAAAATAATGTTTCTGAAACCATGAAAGAAATCCGCAGAGCTTTGCTCGATGCGGATGTACACTTCAATATTGCCAAAGAATTTACCGAACGGGTGAAGCAAGAGGCCTTGGGACAAAATGTCATCAAGAGCATTTCCCCTGGCCAATTGATGGTCAAAGTCATGAACCAAGAGCTTACCCGACTTATGGGTGGGGCTGCGAGTGAATTAAAAATCAGTGGCAACCCTGCTGTCATTCTGATTGCGGGCCTTCAGGGTTCTGGAAAAACGACCTTTAGTGCTAAGTTGGCTGATCGTCTGCGCAAACAGAATAAAAAAGTAATGCTGGTGGCTTGCGACGTCTATCGCCCCGCTGCCATTGATCAGTTGACCATATTGGGCGAAGGCATTGGCGTTACGGTGTACAGCGATGTACAAGAAAAGAATCCATTGAACATTGCCCGATCGGCTATTCGCAAAGCCGGAATGGAAGGATACGGGGTAGTCATCGTAGATACAGCGGGTCGCCTCGCCGTAGACACAGACATGATGACGGAAATAAAATCACTTCACACGGATTTACGGCCATGTGAAACCTTGTTTGTCGTTGATGCCATGACGGGTCAGGATGCCGTAAACACCGCCCGAGCTTTTCATGATGCCCTGAACTATGAAGGCGTGGTGCTCACCAAAATGGATGGAGATGCCCGAGGAGGCGCTGCACTCAGCATCAGCTATACGGTAGGCAAACCCGTTAAGTTTTTGAGTACGGGTGAAAAAATGCAGGCATTGGAGGTGTTTCACCCCGACCGTATGGCCAACCGAATCCTTGGGATGGGTGATGTGGTGAGTTTGGTTGAACGTGCGCAAGCCGAAATCGATGAACAGGAAGCGGAACGGCTGAGCAAAAAAATGAGTCGAAATCAGTTTGATTTGTCGGATTTCCTCGGTCAAATCAAACAGATTAAGAAAATGGGGAACATTAAAGAAATGCTGGGAATGATTCCAGGCATGTCAAAGGCCATCAAAGATTTGGATATCTCCGATACCGCTTTTGTTCCAGTTGAGGCGATGATTTTATCCATGACGCCCAGCGAACGGGCCAATCCCGACAGCATCAATGCCAGTCGCAAAGAGAGAATCGCTCGCGGCTCCGGCACCAGTGTGCAGCAAGTGAACCAGCTACTCAAGCAGTTTCATGAAATGAAAGAAATGATAAAAAAGATGAACCAAGGCCCCATGGGCTTTCCCGGCTTGCCATCAGGGATGAAACGAAGATAATCAGGCCATTCATCATTGCATTGCTTTATTATTTATTTTTCCGTATCTTTGCGCCTCTAAAAATATAATTTGTTCATTTCTTATGTCTGTAAAAATCAGATTGCAGCGCTTCGGAAGGAAAGGTCGGCCCATTTACCACATTGTTGTGGCCGATGCCCGTGCACCACGTGATGGTCGATACATAGCGCGCTTGGGTTCATACAACCCCAACACCAACCCTGCCACGATCGATTTATCGGTCGATGACTCTGTTCAATGGATTCGTAATGGTGCCCAACCAACCGACACTTGTCGTGCCATCCTTTCTTACAAGGGTGTCATGATTAAAAAACATCTTCAAGATGGGGCTGCCAAAGGTGCGTTCTCCCATGAAGAAGTAGAGAGTCGATTTGGTGCCTGGTTGCAATCGAAGGAAGAACGAATCAATGCCAAGAAAAGCGGACTAAAAGCTGCCGGTGACGAGCGTAGAAAAGCAAGAATGGCCGCAGAATCTAAATTAAATCAGGAGCGTGCCGCAGCTTTAATTGCCAAGAAAAGTGCATTGGCTGCCGAATTGGAAGCGGCTGCCCGAGCTGCTGCCGCTGAGGCTGCCGGAGAAGAGGCTGAATCGACAGTAGTTGAGCAGGTAGTTGACAACCAAGCTTCTGAAACCGAAGTAATGGAGCCAGCTACTGAAACCGCAGTAATGGAGCCAGCTACTGACAATCAAGCGATTGAAACTGCTGCAGAGGAACCAGCCGTTGACAACCAGGCTGCTGAGTCAACAGAAGTAGAGCCGGCTGCTGATCCAGCATAGTTTTTTTGTTTCTCACCCGGTCAGCGGCACTTGAGCACCGTCGGGATTTCGTAATCGGTATCGTTCCGTCATGCACGATCGGGTTTGGTTAGAATTAGGTGTAGTAGACCGCGTTCATGGTCTTCAGGGTGCAGTTGTCATTCGGTTGGCTAGGAATGTTCCTTTAGCGATTATTCCACAAATCTCGACTCTCTTTATTCAATCGACCGACACAAGGGTTCCCTACCCGATTCTTCGCTCCTCGCCGCCCACGCAAAATGGGATGGTGGTTTGGCTTGATGACATCAAACATCGCGACCAAGCCCAAAAGATTTTGGGCTCTTCGGTGTGGATACAAATGTCGAAGCAGCTTATTTCTTCATCCAGATCTTCCTTGGAATCTTTAACAGATTGTATCGGTTTTCGCATACAATTGGTTCATGAGGCCAGCGAAATGACCGCCCATTTGGTCGGCGTTCAGCAATTACCGGGACAAATCATGTTGGAAATTGAGGAGGCTTGGGGTCATTGGTTGTGCCCCTACCATCCCTCTTTTATTGAGTCGATCGACCCTATTGCACAAATTCTGACCATGAATCCTCCAGACGGCCTTCGCGACCTATATTATTCGGATCATGAGAATTGACATCATCAGCGCGGTGCCGGCTCTCATGAGCAGCTTTTTGGAATATAGTATCGTTCAACGGGCACGAACTAAGGGAATTATGCAGATTCATACCCATGACTTGCACAATTACAGCACGCGAAAATTCAGGCAAATCGACGACGCTCCTTACGGGGGCGGATCCGGCATGGTTTTGAGTATAGAACCCATAGACCGTTGCATTACCGCTCTACAGACAGAACGAAATTATGATGAGGTCATTTTTATGAGTCCGGACGGCATACCCCTCACACAGAATATTTGTCACCGCCTGGCACTTCATCAAAATATCATCATCCTGTGCGGACACTATAAAGGTGTCGATGAACGCGTTCGAACAGAACTATGCACCATGGAAATTTCTATCGGCGATTATGTACTTAGTGGAGGTGAATTACCCGCTGCAGTATTGGCCGACGCCATTACACGATTGCAACCTGGTGTATTGGGGGACGTACAATCGGCCCTAAGTGATTCATTTCAAGACGGTCTTTTGTCGGCGCCTGTTTATACCCGTCCGGCGGTCTACCGCGGATGGGCGGTTCC
Source organism: uncultured Bacteroidota bacterium (assembly GCA_903908015.1). Classification (GTDB taxonomy): domain Bacteria; phylum Bacteroidota; class Bacteroidia; order UBA7662; family UBA7662; genus F1-60-MAGs140. The sequence goes on along the minus strand of CAIVQI010000154.1, from coordinate 3,710 downwards.
CGAAATCTTACGGTCGGGCCATGAGGCGCAGATTGATGCTTGGCGACACGAACAAGCGCTCAACCGAACGAACACCCGACGCCCAGATTTACTCTCAGATCATGGTGATGTGTAATTCTTTTTTTCTATCTTTGCACCCTGTAAAAATTTGACCATGGATCTGTTGACTTTCGTTGAACAAGACAATACACTCGAACGCTCACTTCCCGCTTTCCGCTCTGGTGACACCGTTGCGGTTCACTATAAAATCCGTGAGGGCAATAAAGAGCGCATTCAGGTTTTCCAAGGTATCGTTTTACAACGACGGGGGTCATCGGCCACCGAAACTTTTACCGTTCGAAAAATGTCGAATGGCATCGGTGTTGAACGTATTTTCCCTGTGACATCTCCTTTTATCGAGAAAGTCGATTTATTGACCCGAGGCGTTGTGCGCCGTGCACGAATATTCTATTTGCGGCAGGCAAAAGGGAAGGCTGCCCGAATCAAGGCCAAGCGCTAGTTTTTACGCGTACAGCTGCGCCATTCTATTCAATCCTTTTTATTGCCTTTCCCGATGCTCGCGATGGTGTAAATGAGTTTGGGGCCTGAGTACACAAAGCCCGTGTATAACTGGATCAGAGGCACCCCCATTTTGATTCGGGATTCTGCACTTTCAACATTCATCATGCCTCCAGATGCCAATACAGGTAAACGCCCATTTAGTGCTAATAACAGCGATTGGGTTAACTGACGGGCTTGCCCGGATAGTGGTGCCCCGCTCAAACCCCCGTCACCATACTGAACAGCAAGTTTTTGATCGTTTGGCCGGAGTACAGATCGATTAACGGTGGTATTGGTAGCGATAATCCCGTCTATACCAGATGCCACTGAACAATCAGCCACTTCATGAATCTGCTCGGAAGTTAGGTCTGGGGAAATTTTTAAAAAAATAGGCTTGTAACTTTTTTGTTGTCGGCGGTATTCAATCAATGGATCCAGAATTTTGCTCAACCATGCCGATTCCTGAAGTTGCCTAAGCTGGGGGGTGTTGGGCGAACTAACATTTACCGTGAAGTAGTCGACATGTTGATAAAAACACTGCATTACGGACAGATAATCGACATGCGCCTCATGGAGCGGTGTATCCTTATTTTTCCCCAGGTTACACCCCAGTATAAGCCCAGCCGGTTTGTACTTGATCCGCCGAACAATCAACTCCATTCCATCGTTATTGAATCCCATTCGGTTGATGAGTGCTTGGGCGCTGGGCAACCGAAAGAGCCTTGGCTTTGGGTTGCCTGCTTGTGGACGGGGCGTGATGGTACCCACTTCAACGTGACCGAAGCCAAGGGCATGGGCTGCCCTGAGGTACCTGGCATTTTTATCAAAACCCGCAGCGAGTCCGACGCGATTTGGGAATTGAAGACCTGCGACCACCACAGGATCATTGATGCGTGGTCGAAAACCACGGAGAACAAAATGAAGCGAACCAAAGGCCGAAAAAAATTGCAGAACGGACATGGCCAAATGATGTGCGCGTTCTGGGTCGAACAAAAACAGAAAAACTCGGAAAAGATGAAACATATTGATTATCTCGGTTTATGTACCCGCAACATCTCGCGTTTGCCCGGTGGTCCGGGTAGTTTTTCGGCCCGGCATCCCAAAGCCATAAATCTACGTCGCACCGCACCTTTAACACAGTAGGTGACCAAGCAAGCACCAGGCCTCATCCAGTCGACTACTTTGGCTAAAAACTGATCATCCCACAACTCGGGCTGCGCCTCAGGGGAAAAAGCGTCAAAAAAGATGACATGCGCTTTATTCGACGGGCCACCCCAGTGTTTGGCATCCACTGGAAAAATCTGAATCTGTTGGCTTCCAATACATTGAGGATCACCGTTGGTTAAATTTGGATACTTGACAATCAAATCATACCAGCACGTTGGAATGAGCGCCGTGGGATGTGATTTCCAATATTCGAGCAATAATCGCTGGTCGGGTGGCTCCAGCTCCAAGCCCATATAGGAAATTTTATACCTGTGCTTTTGGGCGTGGTCGACCGCTACAGCAGCATTCATCAGCGTACCCGCACCCACTTCAACGATGTATAAGGGTTCAGCCCATGTTTGATGGTGATCCATTTTTTCAACCATGTATTGCAGTCCCGCCTCCAAAAATACGTGACGCGCTTCGGTGAGGGCTCCATGTGCACTGTGGTAGGATGCATCGAACCGCGACGATTGAAGGGTGTATGAGCCATCGCGGGTAGGTATAATTTCCATCATGGGCGCTGCAAAGTTATTATGTTTGTATCATGAGTTTCACACCATTAGCCGATCGAATGCGACCTGCTCATATTGGTCAATTTGTAGGGCAACAGTCGCTTTTGGGGACTGGAGGTGTGCTGCGTCGATTAATCGAGAAGAAGTCGATTCACTCTATGATTTTATGGGGGCCGCCGGGAACAGGGAAAACAACACTTGCGCGGCTGTTGGCTCTGGCCACTGACCGCCCGATTGAGGTTCTTTCGGCAGTGGAGGCTGGCGTTCGCGACATTCGCCAACTGGCACAACGGGGCAAGGGACTTTTCCCGCCCATACTTTTTGTGGATGAAATCCACCGCTTCAATAAGGCCCAACAGGATGCATTGTTGCCCGCTGTGGAACATGGAACTTTGACCCTCATTGGCGCCACCACAGAGAATCCGTCCTTTGAAGTAAACCAGGCATTACTGAGCCGATGCCAGGTTTATGTGCTGGAATCACTGTCATCCGACGATTTAATCAGGGTGGTTGAACGAGCGCTCCACGAGGATGCCTGGCTACGGGAACGCAGCGTTAGCCTCCATGAATCCCAATCCTTATTGCGTTTATCGGGTGGCGATGCCCGTAGACTGCTCAATTTATTGGAGGTGGTGGTCCAAACCAATGGCTCGCCGGGAGACTCGCTCTCCATTACCGATCTGATGGTGGAAACAGCTGCCAAGCATATGAGCGTACGGTATGACCGCAAAGGCGACCTACACTATGACCTGATTTCCGCCCTCATCAAATCCGTTCGCGGGGGCGACCCGAATGCAGCCGTTTATTATCTTGCCCGTATGATTTCGGGGGGCGAAGACCTGATGTTTATTGCCCGTCGCCTAATTATCCTGGCCTCAGAAGACATCGGTCACGCCCAGCCCCTGGCACTGATGATGGCGGTATCGGCTTCTGAAGCGGTTCACAAAGTAGGATATCCTGAATCGAGGATTATTCTCGCACAGCTGGTGACCTACCTCGCTTGTTGCCCGAAGAGCAACTCCTCTTATATGGCGATTGAGGATGCGCTGCGCTGTGTGGGCGACACAGGCGACCTCGAGGTGCCGATCGCCTTGCGCAACGCCCCTACGCGATTGATGAAAGACCTGGGTTTTGGCAAAGACTATGTGTATAGTCACCTCGGTGAGGGCCATTTTGCTGCTCAGGAGTTTCTGCCGCCACCCATCTCGGGCACGCGATTTTTTCAACCAGGCGACAACCCCAGGGAGCGCGAAATGCGGGATCGCCTGCGATCGTGGTGGGCGCAACAATACGGTTATGATGCTTGAATTCAATGGGGCACCCACATCTACGATTGAATGCGGATATTTGCACCAAATCTTTGGTCTTTTATGAACACTTTATCTGAATTACTGCGCCGCCCTGGCGCCACCCTGCTCGACGTTCGTACCATGGGCGAGTTCCAAGAGG
>CAIVQI010000153.1 GCA_903908015.1 uncultured Bacteroidota bacterium | reverse complement strand
GCACATTTTCTGCGCATGAAAGACAAAACTATCGTCTGCAACATCGGTCATTTCGACAATGAAATCGACATGGCTTGGTTGAATGGCAATTACAAGCACACCAAGTACACGATCAAGCCTCAGGTGGATGTTTACGAGATCGAAGGCAAGGAAATTATCGTTTTGGCCGAAGGTCGTTTGGTGAACTTGGGTTGCGCTATGGGCCACCCCAGCTTTGTGATGTCGAATTCGTTCACCAACCAGACTTTAGCCCAAATGGAGCTTTGGAACAATGCCGGCGTCTATAAAAACGAGGTATATGTGCTGCCGAAGCATCTGGATGAAAAGGTTGCCCGCCTACACTTGTCGAAAATCGGCGTGGAACTTGAGCAATTGCGTCCGGAGCAGGCCGATTATATTGGTGTGGACGCTCTAGGGCCGTTCAAGAACGATATGTATCGCTACTAACCAAGTTGCCCCAGGTAATCGTTAATAAGCGCTAATCCAGCCGCGCCATAGCTTGGGGTATTGCTCAGTTTTTCGTATCTTTGCGCGCTCTTCGGATGGTAGAGTCGTTTAATTGGCCGATGGTGTAACTGGCAACACGTCTGATTTTGGTTCAGAAGAGTCTAGGGTCGAAAACGAGTCGGCCAACGAAAACCGCCCGCGAGGCGGTTTTTTTATGCTTAATCGTCGTATATTTTTGATCATCAGTGATGAAACACCCTTGGATTTTTATACATTTGAATGGGATTTTTCTTCAATTATTCGTTGCTCCGGAGTTCTTCAGGTATCACCAGCAAAATCTCATAATTTGACCCGCGCAGTTCCAAAATGAATAGTAACGATTCGATAGAACCCATACGGGGATTGCTGGCACAGGTTGTGGCCGGGCATACGCTGGGACAGCTGCTTTTGGTGTCCGGGCTCTTGCTTTTGGCTTATCTCCTAAAGCGTTGGGGGGCAAGAATGGTGAACCAGCTAGTATTCAAAGCCTTCGATGCCACCGGGGCACAGGGCGACGAGCAGCGGAGAAACCGCGATGAATTTGTGCAGATGCTTTCGCTGCCCATGCAGGCCTTGAGCATGGCCATGGTATTTTATCTCTGTTTCACGCTCCTGAATATTCCCCAAACGGTTCGGGTCTTTGAAAAAGAACTGCGGGTGCATCACTACATAGCCATGTTGATGCAGCTATTGTTTATAATGCGCCTGATTCGCTTCTTGCTTGCATTAACCACATTTTTGGGCGTGTACTGGATGCGCAGGGCAGAAGGAGGTCTCATTCGGCTCGACAAGCAAATGATACCGTTCACGGTGGATGGCATCAAGATTCTCCTGGTCATCTTCGGGATTCTGTTGGCCGCAGGTGGGGTATTCGATGCTGATGTAACGGCCCTGATTGGGGGACTGGGCATTGGTGGATTAGCAGTAGCCCTAGCAGCACAAGAGAGTTTAGCCAATCTTCTTGGCTCGTTCACGATTTTTCTCGATAAACCCTTTCAGGTAGGCGACAGCGTGGAGTTTAGCGGTGTTTCTGGCACTATAGAAAAGGTGGGTTTTCGGTCAACGCGCATCCGAACACTCGACAAAACATTGCTCACCGTACCCAATAAGAACCTCGTGGGCGCGCCCCTGAACACCATGAGTGAAGGCAACCAGAAGAGGGCACGATTTCAGTTGACATTGAGTGCATCTACCTCCGCCGACGCTTTGAAAGCGATTGTAAACGAGATTCGATCCGTCTTGACGGATCACCCAAAAATTGAGTCAGGCGCCCAGGTTCATTTCTTCGACTACAGCGACAAGGGATATGTGGTGCAGGTCAATTATCTGGTGAATACCGCTAGCCACGAAGTTTACTGTGGTGTACGCGAGGAGGTGAATTTCAAAATCTACGACATTATTCGCCATAATGGTAGTGTATTGGCCATGGACAGTGGTTCCAACGCCTAGTTTGTGCACGGAAGGACGATTCCTTCACTTTAGCCGTTGGCTTCCGCAAGCAAACGCTTAGCTTTTCCCAAGAGCCCCTGAATTTCCCTATTTTTGCCGAACTACTTCCTCAACATGAGCGCCGAAGACTCCTTTAAAAATGTGATTGCCCACGCCAAGGAATACGGATTTGTATTCCAATCGAGCGAATTGTATGATGGTTTGTCGGCGGTCTACGACTACGGTCAGACGGGCGCGGCTCTGAAAAATAACATCCGAAATTATTGGTGGAAGTCGATGGTACAGCTACACGAGAACATCGTGGGGATTGATGCAGCCATTTTCATGCACCCCACCACGTGGAAGGCCTCAGGGCATGTTGACGCATTTAATGATCCATTGATCGATAACAAAGATTCGCGTAAGCGCTACCGAGCTGATGTATTGATCGAGGATCAGATCGCAAAAATTAATGCGAAAATCGATAAGGATGTAGAAAAAGGGCGTACGCGCTTTGGAGATTCATTCGATGAGGCGCAGTTTCGCTCCACGAACCCGAATGTAGTCCGCAACCGCCAAAAAATCGAAGAAATCGAGGCCAGAATGAAGGGCGCGCTGGAGGCCAATGACCTTCCCGCCCTCAAACAGCTCATCGAAGATCTGGAGGTGGTATGTCCCATCAGCGGCACCCGAAATTGGACTGATGTACGGCAGTTCAACTTGATGTTCAGCACGGAAATGGGTGCGGTGAGTGGAGAATCTGGAACCATCTTTTTGAGGCCAGAAACCGCTCAAGGTATTTTTGTTAATTTTTCGAACGTGCAAAAATCAGGGCGCATGAAGGTGCCCTTCGGCATTGCTCAAACGGGTAAGGCTTTTCGAAATGAGATTGTGGCCCGGCAGTTTATTTTTCGCATGCGCGAGTTTGAGCAAATGGAAATGCAGTTTTTTGTGCGTCCCGGCACCGAAATGCAGTGGTATTCGTACTGGAAACAGGCGCGTATGCGGTGGCACGAACTGCTCGGAATGGGGGCAGGAGCGTACCGCTACCATGACCATCTCAAGTTGGCACACTATGCCAATGCGGCTTGTGATATTGAGTTTTCATTTCCCTTTGGCTTTAAGGAACTGGAGGGCATCCACTCAAGAACTGATTTTGATTTAAGCAGCCATGAGCGACACAGCGGTAAAAAGTTACGGTATTTTGATCCGGAAACGAATGAATCTTATGTGCCATATGTCGTAGAGACGTCGATCGGACTCGACCGTATGTTTTTGGCGGTTTTGTCGCACGCATACACCGAAGAACGATTGCCTGATGGCAGTGAGCGCACGGTATTGCGGATTCCGCCCTTTTTGGCACCCATACAGGTGGCCATACTGCCATTGGTGAAGAAGGACGGGCTCCCGGAGTTTGCGGTTAAGATTCTCGATGAATTGCGCTACCGCTATCAGGTTCAATACGACGATAAGGACAGTATTGGTAAACGTTACCGCCGACAAGATGCTTTGGGCACCCCTATATGCGTGACCATCGATCATCAATCGCTGGAGGATGGGCAGGTGACCGTACGGTTTCGCGACAGCATGCAACAAGAGCGGTTAACCCCAGCGGGCTTATTAAGCTGTTTGGAACGTGAAGTGGGCCTCGAGCCTGTATTGCGCGCGTTGCACCAAAGGCAGTCGGAGGGCCTACCCGCCTGATGCGTTATCTTGTTACCGCCGCACTTCCGTATGCCAATGGGCCTATTCACCTCGGGCATTTGGCGGGGTGCTACCTGCCTGCCGATGTGTTTGTGCGTTGGCTGAAGGCCCGGGGTGAGGAGGTTTTGTTGATTTGCGGAACTGATGAACACGGCGTGGCCATCGAATTGCGGGCCCGTAAAGAGGGTTGCACGCCCATGGAGTTGGTAGACCGTTACTATGCCCAAATCAAAAAGTCGTTTGATGATTTCGGCATTGAGTTTAGTCACTTTTCCCGGACCAGTCGGCCTATTCATCACGAAACTGCCACCAATTTCTTCTTGTCGCTCTACGAAAAAGGTGTTTTTGAAGAGCGGGTGACCGAACAATTCTATGACGAGGAGGCCGGTCAATTTTTGGCGGATCGCTATATTTTGGGTGTTTGTCCGAAGTGCAGCTATGACCAAGCGTATGGCGATCAATGCGAGCGTTGTGGATCCTCGCTCTCTCCCGAGGAGCTCATCCATCCTCGCTCAGCGCTCAGTGGTGCTACACCAGTGCGGCGGTCGACCCGCAATTGGTTTCTGCCGATGGATAAGCTCGCCGAGGGCAAGGTCTTCCGCGCCTATTCAGAGCGGGTGGCCCGATGGCGCACCCACGTGCGCGGACAGTTCAACAGCTGGATCAACCAAGGCTTGATGGCCCGCAGCATGACGCGCGACCTCAATTGGGGAATCCCTGTTCCCTTGAAAGACGCGGAGGGTAAAGTCTTGTATGTGTGGTTTGATGCTCCTATTGGATACATCAGTGCCACTCGAGAGTATTTCCAACTTCAGGAGGGGGGCGCACACAACGAGGATGCATGGAAATCGTGGTGGCAATCGCCCGATACGCAACTCGTGCACTTCATCGGAAAAGACAACATCGTTTTTCATACCATTATTTTTCCCATGATTCTTGCCGAGCAAGGATCATATGTACTTCCCGCACAGGTGCCGGCGAACGAATTCCTCAATTTGGAGGGCGAGAAAATTAGCACATCCCGCAACCACGCGATTTGGTTGCATGAATATTTGGTTGATTTACCGGGGCGGCAAGATGAATTGCGCTATGTTTTAACGGCAATCGCCCCTGAAACTAAAGACAGCGATTTTACCTGGCTTGACTACCAGTCGAGGGTGAATAATGAGTTGGTGGCCATCCTCGGCAATTTTGTGAACCGTGTGATGGTGCTGTCCCATAAGTTTTGCGGTGGCCGCGTTCCCGATGTTGCTTCGATGGATGCGCTGCCGTCAGACCTCCACCCCGCCCTTGAGGCTTGTTGGTTGGAAATTGACAGCGCACGCGCGGAACTCTTTGCACTCATGGGTGAATACCGCTTACGGGAGGCGCAGGCCTCGATGATGCGGTTGGCCCGCGCTGGCAATAAGTTCTTAGCGGAAACTGAGCCTTGGAAGCGGGTGAAAGAAGACCCCCAATCGGCAGCAGGGATCTTATTCGTGGGCCTTCAGATTTGCGCCCATTTAGCGGTGGCCTCTGCGCCCTTTTTGCCCGCTACGGCCCAAAAAATACGCGGGCAATTGGGATGGAACACCATTACAGCCGATTTGATTCGGGATTGGTGGAACGATTGCTCCTGCACATCAGATCATAAGTTGCGTCACAACACCCATTTGTTGGAGCCCAAACAGGAGTTGGGTGCTGCTGGGCACTTATTTGCCCCAATCACGGACGAGCAACTGCAGCCGTTGCGCGACCGTCTGTTGCACTCGTCGACTGTTGAAAGGAGTGCCAAAGGTGAAGCTATGGTGCATTCAGAAAACAGAAGTGACACTATGGTACACTCAGAAAACAGAAGTGACACTATGGTACACTCAGAAAACAGAAGTGACACTATGGTACACTCAGAAAAGGAAAACAATATGGAATTGGATGACAAACAGTTTGTGCCGGTGAAGCCGGAAGTGGCCTATCCAGATTTTGAGAAGCTCGATTTGCGTGTGGCGCTGATTCGGTCTGCTGATCGGGTGGAAGGAGCGGATAAATTGCTGAAACTAGACATTGATCTGGGGTTTGAACAACGGGTGGTGGTGAGTGGCATTGCCCAGCATTTTCAGCCGGAGGCACTAGTCGGACGAAAAGTAGTTCTTTTGGCGAATTTGGCCCCAAGAAAGATCCGGGGTCAGATGTCACAGGGCATGATTCTATTGGCAGAAAACGCGGATGGCCGGTTGGTTTTTGCCAAACCTGATGAGGATGCTGAGCCCGGGGCAGTGATTCGATAGGTTTATTGGGGACGTTGATTATGGGGTTTTTTCGCGATTCATTCGGACATTGGTACCTCGCCAAGCGCTTGCTTTATATGGTGGTGGGGGCTTATGGATACATTGGTCTGAATATCCGTAACCGCATGGTCATCCGGGGGAGTCGCAACTTGAAGGGACTACCCGAACAGAACGTGTTGTTTGTGAGCAACCACCAGACGTATTTTCGAGATGTTATGGCAATGCTGCATGTCATGTGCGCAGTTCGTTGGCGGATGTACGACTACCTGGGCTTTCCAATATACCTCCTTACGCCTCGTTCGCGGGTGTATTTTGTGGCGGCAGAGGAAACCATGAAGCGGGGCGGCTGGCTGCCCAAATTGTTTTCTCTTGGGGGCGCCATAACCGTTACCCGAACCTGGCGCAGCGAGGGCAAGGAGGTGAGTCGAAAGGTGGTGAAAACGGATATTGACAACATCAATCGCGCTTTGAAGGAAGGCTGGGTGATTACTTTTCCCCAGGGGACAACCGCTGCTTTTGCATCTGGTCGCAAGGGTACGGCCCACATCATCAAGCATAACCGCCCCGTTGTGGTGCCGGTTGTAATCGATGGATTTCGCCGGGCGTTTGACAAAAAGGGCTTGCTGTTGAAAAAGAAAGGTGTTCGTTTGAAGATGACTTTTAAGCCACCTCTGGAACTCGATTATGAGGCTTCCAATGAAGTCATTCTTGAGCAGGTAATGGACGCGATCGAGCAGTCGGATCGCTTTCGTTTTTTGCACTACAGAAAGCCTGGTTCGGAAGAATCGTGAGTGAAATCGGGTTTTGACCCCGGCCTTGTTTTATTGGATGTTTGAACGAGGGTAGGATGTTTAGGAAACCCCGTTTTTTGCTAAAATCCGTTCAACTTCCTCCGCCTCAATTTGGTGAATCGCTGCAATATCTGAAATTGCCATCCCTCTTTTGAAGAGGTTGACGATCGTGGTTTCCATTTGTAGCTTACCGCCTCTTTCTATTCCCTCTTCCAGGCCTTTCAACTTACCCTTCTCCATTCCTTCCCTGATGCCTTCCGCTCTGCCCCGCTTACGGCCTTTCTCCAACCCGGCAAGGTATCCCTTGTGCTCGCCCGTGGCCTCTCCGTCGAGCCAGG
>CAIVQI010000152.1 GCA_903908015.1 uncultured Bacteroidota bacterium | reverse complement strand
GCTGCAGGGCAAAGGCATATTTCCCTTCAGCCAGCAGGTGGTTTGCCCAATCTTCTGCATTTCTGTATTTCCGTGAATCCTCCAAAAGAGTATTTTTTTGCGAAAAGTAGCGAAAAACGCTGCTTTTTGCAAAATTTTTATTTACTTTCCAATGCAAAAAGTAACTGATTATCTTATCTCACTTATTTAAAATATATTAAGAAATATATGTACCTATATGGTACAATTAGGTACAAAACCACACAGAAAATTTACTTTTGAGGGGACAAACGCCTGTTCAACAACTTCTATCCAACGCTCATCACGCAAACGGCACGGGGCAGGAAACCACGCACCCGCGCTCCATCGGGGAGGCTAGTCAAAGGGTACGCTGTGTAGGTGGGGCAGTGCGAAATATTCTCTGGAATTTTCCAGATTCCAGAGAATATTCTCTCGCACCCGCGGATGGGCTGTCCACCCTCACGGGGTCGCTCCCTGATCATCAAAGAACAACGGCAGCTCCGCCGTTGGTGGGTATGCCTCCATCAAAGCGACGAACCATTCCATTTGCATGAATTTTTCCATTTTTTGCAAGCGCTTCAAAAAATACCGGTACTTTTGTGTCAAAGAAATGGATTTGCTCCGTCAACATATCAAGCAGGGTGAAGTCTATCGCCGTTCCGACCTGGAATATTATTCCACGGCCATAGATCGGCATTTGGCTCAATTGACCAAAGACGGAACATTGGTGAAATTGAAACAGGGATTGTATTACGCACCAAAGCAATCAAAATTTGGCGTTGTCCCGCCCAATGACCGACAGATTGTAGCGCGTTTTTTAAAAGACGACGACTTTCTTTTGGTGTCCCCAAATCTGTTCAACTCACTTGGACTTGGGCTAACACAGCTCTACAATACCATTTGGGTGTATAACCATAAACGAAAAGGCGAATTTCAACTCAACGGAAAGACTTTTGAATTCAAATTGAAATCATCATTTCCTAAGAGCATCACAAGAGAATACCTACTGGTTGATTTATTGAACAATATGGAAAAGCTTGCAGAAGATCAAAATAAAACATTAAACATATTATCAAAGAATATGGGTAGATTTAATGCTGATGCCCTAATGAAGGCAACCCAGATTTATGGTAAAGGCAAAACAAAACGTAAATTAAAATCAATCGTCCGAAATGTACTCCAGTACGCTTGATTTCATACACAACGACCCTGAATTCAAAGAGCTTCTCTCCATTGTATCTACTAAAAAAGGTATTGATATTACATTAGTTGAGAAGGATTATTGGATTGTGCATGCGCTGTACTCATTGCAACAACAAGGAATTGAGTTTGAATTGAAAGGAGGAACATCGTTATCCAAAGGCTATGGGCTGATTCATAGATTTTCGGAGGACATCGACATACACGTTCGTACAAACTTTGGCTTATCCATCGAAGGCAAAGAAGATAAATATCAAGTAAAAACAGCACGCAAAGAATTCTATGATGTTTTTGCAAATTCACTTTCAATAGATGGAATCATTGAAATTGTGAGGGACCATGAATTTGATGACAAAGAAAAATACAGAATTGGTGGAATAAGACTCTACTATAAAAGTCATACGCCTACGTTAGAAGGGCTTAAAGACGGGATTTTATTAGAAGCCGGATTCGACACCGTAACACCTAATAGCCCTGTAGATATTTCTTCCTGGGTTTGGGAACATCTCGAATCATTAGGAGTGCACATCAATTACATAAACAATACAGCAACAGGCGTACAATGCTATCATCCGGGTTACACACTTATTGAAAAGCTCCAAACCATCGTGCGCAAATATCGAAACAGGGATCAACACGGCGCTTCTGATAACACGAACTTCATGCGTCAGTATTATGATGTTTATTGCCTGCTCGGCAATCCGGATATACAGGCTTTCATTGGCACCCCGGAATATTTATCGCACAAAGCAGCTCGAATCAAAGGGGCTGACAACCAAATACCACTTCGAGAGCACCCTGCTTTGTTGTTAAACGATTTGCAGATAAGAGAATTATTCAAAAAACGTTATCAAACCACTTCCAAGCTATACTACAACGGGCAACCAGAATTTGAAGCGATTTTGACAAGGATACAATTGCATTTGAACTGTTTGTGAAAAGGGCAATGAACAACAACCTAAAAGACGGATGAGCAAAAAACCTGAAAACCCTCAACCAGCAACGGCTTTCGTGGTCAATGTTGGTTTTTGTTAATCGCTGATTATCGGCGATTACTTCCCGATACAAAACCTCGAAAAAATGGCCCCCAGCACGTCATCCGCCCCCACGGCGCCGGTGATTTCCCCCAGGTGACGCAGGGCGGCCCTGAGGTGCCCCGCCAGCAATTCTGTGGCCAGTCCCGTTGTGATTCCCGATTCGGCATATTCCAACTCCACATCCGCCCGACCCAACAATTCATAGTGGCGCAATTGGGCCACCACCACCTCGCCCGACAAACCCAGCGAATCGACCACCCGCCGCAGGGCAGCGCGCAGGTCACCCAAGCCTTCACCGGTTTGACCTGAAATTTCAATGAGTTCGGGCCACTTGGCCCGCCATGCATCATCTTGGAGCAAAAGCCGGTTCGAGGGCACATCGCATTTACCGGCCACGGGCAACACCAGCGCATCACCGGAAGATAATGAGGCCAGTTCGTGCCCCAATTCCTGCACCAAACCATACGCCTGAGGGTCGAAGAGGTAGAGGACGACAGCCGCCCGCTGCATGCGGTCCTGCGTGCGTTCCACCCCCATTCGCTCAACCGGATCCTGGGTGCTGCGAAGGCCCGCCGTATCCACCAGCCTGAATTTTACACCATCGATCATCAACACATCCTCCACCACATCCCTTGTGGTGCCTGGAATGGGCGAAACAATGGCCTTCTCCTCACCCAACAGGGCATTCAGAAGGGTAGATTTGCCCGCATTGGGCCGCCCGGCGATGACGGTTGTCACCCCATCACGTGCGATTTGTCCAGCCCGATACCCCGCCCGCAGGGAGGCCAGTTCCGCCCGCACCGCCACGAGCAAAGCATGCAGGGTGGTGCGATCGGCAAATGCCACATCCTCCTCCGAAAAATCCAGTTCGAGCTCCAGGAGCGCGGCCAAATCAATGAGCTGCCCGCGGAAACGACCAATCCGCTCCGAAAGACCGCCCCGCAACTGGTGTACGGCCAGACGGTGGGCGGCGGGACTATCTGCAGCGATGAGGTCGGCCACCGCTTCGGCCTGACTCAAATCAAGCCGGCCGTTGAGAAACGCCCTGAGCGTAAACTCACCCGGCTCGGCCAACCTGGCCCCTGCTTCGAGGCATAACCGCAAGACCCGTTCAATAATGAAAGGCGATGCATGCACCCCCAGCTCCACCACATCCTCCCCCGTATAGCTCCCTGGCCCCGCAAAACCCGTTACCACCGCCTCATCGAGCACATCAGCGCCATCATACAAGCGACGCAATCGCGCCCGACGGTCCAACACCAGCTGGGCATCGACGAGCATTCTGCTCATTGCAGACACAATCCGGGCAGAAGAGGGGCCTGATAAGCGTATAAGGGCTACCGCACCAATACCCTGAGGTGAGGCCAACGCCACAATGGTGGAGCCGTCTGAGGCCCTATTCTTGCTCATTTTCAGCTATTTTTTGCAAAAATAACCCCTGATTTTTTTTCATTTGATATAAAACCTTTATTTTAGTACACATTTTCAATATGAGTAAGCTGGAAGCCATCCAAGCATGGTGCGCCGAACGGGAAACGCCCCCCATTATCTGCTTTACACAAGGAACCGATCCTGAAGTCATCAAGCTCACCAAGATTTTGATACAGGAGGAACTTGCTGAGGTCATCTTGTTGGGAGATGAACTTGAGGTTTACGACCAGTGCCGCATCTACAGGGTCAACGAGAGCCTTTTGTATGGGGTGATGAACCCCGCCGACCATGCCGAGATGGAGTATTATACCGAGCTCTACCTCGAGCAACATCCCGAAGAAGACCCCAAAAAAGCCAGTAGGGCCATCAAACGTCCGGAAATACTGGGCCAATTGATGCTGAGCGATGGTGCGGTGGACCTGGTCATAGACGATCTGGCGACTTGGCCTGGTGTTGCCTAAGCACTTTTTGTTCGACCCCCAAAGAAAATAAGCCGTAATCGAACCGCACGGGATCTGCCGGATCCAGCAGTCGCATTTGGGCCGTGAGGACCTCCACGGCATGCCACCCCCGCTCCTTGCCGGTCAACAAGCCCCACTGCAATGCCACACGCTCCACATGCACATCAAGCGGCATCATGAGACTGGCTGGCGAGATGCGTTGCCATAAGCCAAAGTCGACCCCCTGTGGATCAGGTCGCACCATCCACCGAAGAAACATATTCAAGCGCTTGCACCGCGACCCCCTGTCGGGCGATGGCACGTGCTTGCGCGTACGCTTTGGCGCCCATTCCACCGAGAATACCCGGTCGTGAAATGCCTGTAGCCGCTGCCGTCCGTCCCATTCCGCGGCAGATGCTGCACTGCCCAGGAACGCATCCTCGAGGCTATTGTATTCGCTATAATGGCGATGGAGGTAGTCCATCAAGAACAATAAATCCGTATCTTGAAAAGTTCGGTGCACAAATCCCTGTAAGGAGGCCCATTCTCGTTGGTTTGAGGAACGAACGAAATCGCCCGGAACCTTGTCCATCCGACCCATCAGTTCGCGTGCCTTACCTATGATGGTGGTGCGGTTGCCCCACGACAACAAGGCGGCGAAAAACCCAGCCACCTCAATATCGATGGGTTGGGTGAATAAGTGGGGAATCTGAATGGGGTCGTTGTCAATAAAGGCTCTGCGGTGGTAACGCTCGGTGGCCTCCACCACGGCCTCACGCCAATCTGGTTTATTCACCCCTTTCCGGACATTCCATCCTTTCCCTCCACTCCAGCCAAGCCATCCAATGCGGTCCTCAGGTCGTCGATCAAGTCATCGATGTCCTCTACCCCCACACTCAGGCGCAGGAGTCCGTCGACCACCCCGGCAGCCACCCTGCGGTCGCGCGGAATGCTGGCGTGGGTCATGCTCGCCGGATGGCCCACCAGCGATTCAACGCCCCCAAGCGATTCGGCCAGGGAAAAAACCTTGAGCGAGGAGGCCAGGCGGCGCGCAGCTTGTTCATCGTCGTTCCGCAGCGTAAACGACACCATCCCACCAAATCCCCGCATTTGTTTCGCCGCTACATCATGCCCTGGATGGTCAATAAATCCGGGATAATACACCCGACCCACGGCCGGATGATCCCGCAGAAATTGGGCCACGGCTGCCGCGTTTTCACAGTGTGCCTTCATTCGAAGATGAAGGGTTTTGACCCCGCGCAACACCAAAAACGAGTCCATTGGACCAGGATTGGCACCGCAACTGTTCAGAATAAAGGCCAAGCGGGAATACAAACCCTCCTGGTTCGTCATCAGTGCACCCATGACCACATCGCTGTGCCCACTCAGGTATTTGGTAACACTGTGCATCACGATATCGGCCCCCAAATCGAGCGGATTTTGAAGATAGGGCGACGCGAAAGTATTGTCGACCGCCAACAAGCATCCAGCCCTTTGCGCTATTCGGGCTAAAGCCTCGATGTCCACGATACGAAGGGTCGGATTGGTGGGCGTTTCGGCCCAAATCAGGCGCGTTTTTTCAGTCACACGTGCCGAAACAACAGCGAGATCAGACAAATTGATGAAGTGAAAACGAATACCAAAGTGCTCATAGATTTGCGTGAACATCCTGTAACTCCCTCCATATAGGTCATCGCCTGCGATCACCTCATCGCCGGGTTGGAGCAATTTGATGACCGCATCTATGGCCCCCATGCCACTCG
>CAIVQI010000151.1 GCA_903908015.1 uncultured Bacteroidota bacterium | reverse complement strand
GGAAGGCTATTTCGGTCTGTCCATGCCACTATCCAGAAACCTGCGTATATCATTTCTTTTGTAAGAAAATACGCCAGTCACTTTAATTAACGCCGCGTTGACGGTTGGAAGTTTCATAAGTGGATTTCTACAATATGTGAAGCTATTAACTGCAAACTTGCCGACAATCAAATTTCTTTGAAACCCCTTCCCAACAACCTAAATCCCCGCAAAAACCCGGCGCCAAGCCTGCACCTAGCCCGCGGCAAGCCGGCATCAAGCCAGCTCCAAGCCCACGGCAAGTCCGCAACAACACAGCTTGAAGCCTGCGCCTAGCGCAACGTAAAACGGAAGGGCAGGTTGTACTGCACCCGCACCGACATGCCGCGCTGCTTGCCCGGCTTCCAAGGGGGCATCGACTGCACCACCCGCATGGCCTCCTCATCACATCCGCCTCCAATGCCACGCAATACCTGGGCATCTTTGATGCGCCCGCGCTCATCGACCACGAACGTCACCACCACAATCCCCTGCAATCCATTCTCGCGGGCCAGTGGAGGATATTTAGTGTTCTTGGCCATGTATTCAAGCAAGGCCTGATCTCCTCCGGGAAACGTGGGCATCTCCTCCACAATGGTGAAGATTTCCGGTTCCTCGGCCTCCGCCTCAACCTCCTGCTCGATAACGGGTATGTCGATTCGGGTATCCTGACTCACCTCTGTGGAGGTGACCTCTTCCTCTTCAAGCACTTCCTCGTTGTCAACAATTTCCAGAACGGGCGGCGGCGGCGGGGGTGGTGGCTTCACTTTTTGCTCGGTTTGGGGGACTTCCATCTCCACCAGGTCATCGACCTTGAGGTCACCGAGACTTGCCCCGCTTCCTTCGTCGTTCGACCAGTTGAAGCCATAGAGCATTAATCCCAATGTAAGCACCAATCCAATCTGGAAAAACATGCCCCTTTGGGCGTTTAAATCGGCTTTCGGATTCTTTTTTGGTTCCATAGCGTTGGGGTTTTTACACGTCTGCCCAAGGGGCAAACGCACAAAGTCCATCTTTCGTTTAAGCGGCTAAATATACACAATAGAAATATATATCGGGCCTTACTGACGGATTATCCAAACATAGAACAAATACCCCAGTCCACACCCCGTGAGGTTGGCGAGGTAATCACCCAACTGTGCCGATCGCTGCACAAAAACCCATGCCTGGAGCAGCTCGGTGAGCCCACTAAACACAATGCAAATCATCCAGGTGTAGTAGCCCGCAAACATCCGCGCTAAATTCAAAACCCGTTGCTTGCGCAGGGCCTGCATCCACATGAGACCCAAAGGGAAAAACATTCCCCCATGGATCACCCAATCGGAAAAACTAAAGGCGGGAAGAGTAACGCTATAGCCTGGCAAGCCGATCAACACCAAGATCAGCAACATCCAAAGCATGGGGGGCAGACAAAACCAAAACAGACGACCCCTCCGCCGTCTAACGGGTCCCCCCGACTGTTCGAACAGCCCGTTAAAGGCCGATATGCTTTCGGTACTCATCGGGCGACATCAATGCGTCGACCTGCGCGGGGTCATCGAGTTGAATGCGTACCATCCACCCCGATCCGTAGGCGTCGCTGTTCACCGACTCAGGGGCGCTGTCGAGGCCGGCATTTTTCTCTAAAAGGGTGCCGCTCACAGGCATAAACAAATCGGAAACTGTTTTTACCGCCTCAACAGTGCCGAAGACATCGCCCTGGCGCAGCGCCTGACCCACGGTTTCGATTTCAACAAATACGATATCGCCCAATTCGCCCTGGGCATAGTCGGTGATCCCCACCAATGCGCTATCGCCCTCCAGGGCAACCCATTCGTGGTCGGCAGTGTAACGAAGATGATCAGGTATATTCATGTTGCTCAAAAATAAATTTGCAGGATGGATGTGAGACTAGAAAATGATATTTCGGGATGGATGTGAGACTAGAAAATGATATTTCGGGATGGATGAGACGCTTTGAGATACGAGAAGGGCGGATCAATAGTCGACACAAGATACGTAAGTTGATGGTTGTGCTGTACAAAAGTCCTTGTAAAACTACAACCCAACCATCAGGGCATCATGTGGGATGCACGGCGTGGGGTGCCGCCACATCTGTTCGTCCAGGTGGACGGCCCTTGCGGTACACTTTCGGTTGCGGGGCAGCAATTGGTTGAGCCACAGCAGTCAGTTGGGCCATAGTAGTCAGTTGAGCCGCAGTAGTCGGCATGTCGGAGGAGACAGGATTAGTTTGATTGAATGGATGCGCCTCCAAAACGGCTTGGCATGCTGCGCTGCAGCAACCGTTGAAGGTGGCGCCACAAGCCCCACACTGTATAAACAAATGATGGCAAGCCGTGTTGGCACAATTCACATGCTCGTCGCATGGTTGGCCACACTGGTGACACACAGCCAGGATGTGTTCGCTGATCCGTTCACCCATTCGGTCGTCGAACACAAAATTCTTCCCCAGAAATCGATTGGGAAGGTTCTGGGTGCGCACCTGCCGCACATAATCGATGATGCCCCCGTGCAACTGGTGGACCTGCGAAAAACCTTTATGGCGCAGGTAGGCGCTGGCCTTTTCGCAGCGGATTCCACCTGTGCAATACAACAGCACGGGTTGCTCTTCCTTGCCTTCCAGAATTTGGGCCACCATAGGAAGCTCATCGCGGAAGGTATCGGCGTCTGGACAAACGGCCCCTTCAAAGCGGCCCACTTCGCTTTCATAGTGGTTGCGCATGTCGACCACCACTGCACCGGGCAAATCCATCGCCCGATTAAACTCCTCGGCCGTGAGGTGCGTGCCCACATTGGTTACATCAAAACTGCCTTCAGCGAGGCCATCGGCCACCAATTTGGCCCGAATCTTCACATTCAGTTTGATAAAGGAGCGCCCGTCATCCTCCACAGCAATTTTCAGCGGCACCTCCGCCAGTCCCTCCACCGAATACAAATGCGCCGTAAACGCCTCCATCTCATGTTCCGGCACGCTCATTTGCGCGTTAATGCCCTCGCGTGCTATATAAATCCGGCCCAAGCAACCCAAGGCCGACCACTTCAAGTAGAGCGCATCGCGCAGCGCTTGCACATCATCCACATAAAAATAGCGGTAAAACGAAAGGGTAACCCGACGAAAGTCCTCCTTCATCAGCTGCTCACGCAAAAGCTGTCGACTTACCTTATTATGCAATACCGTCATGTAAAAACACTGTATGAGGCAATATGGTTCTCTAAAAACACTTTGGGAAATCGGAAGAACAGCCGCGGGAGGATGAATTGCCCCCCCCGCGCTGTGATCAGGTGCCGAAGGCCGGACTCGAACCGGCATGTCTTGCGACACACGCCCCTGAAACGTGCGTGTCTACCAATTTCACCACTTCGGCCAAGAAAAATGCCCTAATTCCAAAAAATGGGGTGGGTGCAAAAGTAAGGAAAAAAGCTGATAAAAAGCGGTGGACTAGGGTTAGGGGGGCTTCCCTATATTTGGGGACTAATATGTAAGGGACTTATGCAATCGCCCGTTTACCGGCTCGAAAATGGACTGCGCATCATCCACAGGCAATGGCGCGGCAGCGGAGTCGAACACATGGGTCTGGTGGCCGATGTAGGGAGCCGCGACGAACAAGAGGATGCCTGGGGACTGGCCCACCTGCTGGAGCATATGTTGTTTAAGGGCAGCAGGCAGCGCAGTGCGCGACAAACGCTAACGCGACTGGAAGAAGTAGGGGGCGACCTCAACGCCTATACCACGCGTGAGCGCACTTGTCTCTACGCAAGCTACCCGCAAAAGCACCTGCGCCGTGCCGTGGAGTTGCTCACCGATATCTATGCCGATGCCCTGATCCCCGAACACGAACTGCAGCGCGAAAAGAAGGTGATCCGCGAAGAGATCATGCAGTACCGCGACGATTATGAGGAGCGCTTGCTCGACGTTTTCGAGCAAGCGATGTTTCCTGGCTGCAGCATGGGTCGTCCCATCTTGGGGTCGGAAGAATCGCTCAAGCGGCTCACGCGCACGCACCTCATCGACCATAAACAGCGCTACCTCACAGCAGAAAACACAGTGTTCAGCTATGTGGGGCCACGAAATCTGTCAACCGTCTTGCGCATGGCAGCGCCTTTCCTGCTCAGATTGCCTCAGGGAGCGACCCCTCCGCCGCGCGTCGCCCCTCCATCACCCCATCCTTTTCGTCGCGAGGAGCGCATGCCTCTATCCTCGGCCCACAACCTGTTGGGGGTACGTTGTCACCCCACCCAACATCCGGGTCGTTTGCCCCTTCAGATGTTGGTGCACCTCCTCGGTGGCGATGCACTAAGCTCGCGGCTCAACCTGCGGGTTCGCGAGCGCAACGCCCTGGTCTACGGCATCGAAACCCAATACACCCCCTATTCTGACTGCGGACTGCTTTATCTCTATTTTACCTGTACCGAAGAAAAGCGACATAAGGTACTCGAACTGGTGAGCGATGAGCTGAAAAAGCTGAAACACGCCACGCTCAGCGAACGCGCCCTACGCACGGCCCGAGAACAGTTTGCCGGGCGCCTCATGCTGGGCGAAGAAAACCGACAGGGGCTCATGTTGGCGCTCGGACAAGCCGTACACGACCACGGTGAAGTGGAAACCCTACCTCAATTGCTTCTCCGCATACGGCAAACAACAGCCGCGGACCTCCTTGAAGAAGCCCGTCAACTCCCCGACATAGATGATTGGTGTCAATATGTCTGGCTGCCCGATGAAACATAAACAACATTCAATTATCCAGGACGTTACCCTTCACCATATGGACTTCTTTCCCAAACACCTCACCGAATACATCGAACACCACAGCAGCGCCGAAGACCCCCTGCTGGCAGAGTTGAACCGGCAGACCCACCTGCGCTGCCTCATGCCACAGATGGTTTCGGGTCACCAACAGGGGCTTTTTCTTGAACTCATCAGCAGCTTGATGCAGCCCCGGTGCATACTGGAGGTGGGCACATTTACGGGCTACTCTGCGCTTTGCCTCGCCAAAGGCCTCGCAGTTGGTGGGGTCCTGCACACGATCGATGTGAACGCCGAATTGGAACCCATCGTGGAGGAGTTCTTCGCCAAAAGCGGGCGCGCCAATCAGTTGCGCACCTATTGGGGGGCGGCCTCGGAGATCATCCCCGGCATCGAAGGCCCTTTCGATCTGGTCTTTATCGATGCCGACAAAGAAAACTACAGCCTGTATTACGATTTGGTGATTGAGCGGTTGCGCCCTGGTGGCCTCATTCTCGCGGATAATGTATTGTGGAGCGGGAAGGTGACCGACCCCAAACACAGCGACACCGAAACGGTGGCCCTGCGCGCATTTGCCCAAAAAGTGGCCGAAGACCCCCGTGTACATCAAATGATCTTGTCGCTTCGCGACGGAATTTCCGTGATTCGTAAATATTAGCCACCCCACCAAATGCTTATGTTTGCCCCCTGAATGTAGATGACTGTTTCTTTGGTAGCAGCCCTTCAAATCATATCATTATTTGAAAATAGCCATCGCGAAGCAAGCCCCATTTCATCGCGCACAAACAAATCCCACCCATCAACCTAAAAACCACAATCCCAATCACTATGAACAAAAAACCCCTGATGGCGCAGGCTTACGCGCTGTTTATATTGGCCTGTTTGTCGCAAGCCCAGGTTGTTGGGCAAACGACACCCGCCGGGCAAATGACCACCGGGCAAACGACACCCGCCGATGCCCGCGAATACATCCTCAAACACCGTGAGTTGGCGCTCAAAAACGAGCAGTGTTGCAGCATCCCGGCCTCGATTACCCTGGCACAAGCCATCATCGAATCCGATCGGGGCAACAGCCAGCTCGCCCGTGAAGCCAACAACCACTTCGGGATTAAATGTCATACAAAAGATTGGACAGGTCCGGGCTATTACAAAGACGACGACGCCCCCAACGAGTGCTTTCGCAAATACGAAAGCGTTCAAGAGTCCTACAGCGACCACGCCCAATTTCTGCGCAGCCGTCCACGCTACGCAAACCTCTTTACCCTGCCAGCCAACAATTATGCCGCCTGGGCACAGGGATTAAAGGACGCAGGCTATGCAACGAACCCGGAATATGCCCAAAAACTCATCAAATGCATTGAGGAACACCAATTGCACCAAATTGCCGGACCCGATCACCCTTATGTGCAGGCAGCCCGTACGGGTACTGTTGCCAGGCCGGTGGAAGTCCGCACCAAAAATTGGCCGTGGGATTTCCCCGCATCGCCCTGCCAGGAGGGTGAATTCCGCTACAACTACACCCGTACCGTTTGTGCACAAGCGGGCGACGATCTGCTGGCCATCGCATCGCGCCACAAGGTCGAACTTTGGAAGTTATTGGTCTACAATGGCTACTCGGAGAATGTGGGTTTGGCAGCCGGCCAAAAAATATTCCTTCAGAAGCGCATGAAAAAGGCGGTAGTCGAGCGTCATACCATGGCAACCGGACAAAGAGTGGCTGATGTGGCGCGTTATTACTGCGTCCGGGAGAAGTCTCTACGGCTCAAAAACAACCTGATGGCGGGGGAAGAGGTTGTGGCCGGACAAACCCTGTCGCTTCGCAAAAATGTACGGACACGGTTGCAAACCACCACCTTGGAAGAAATCGAACGCATCAGAAAACAACATACGAGTGGACAAACAGGCGTTTCTATCCCTAAGGCCGACCCAGGTGCAGCCGAGGCAGAGCGGATGCGTATGGAGGCGCCCGTTGAGGAGGGTTACCACAGGGTACTCACCCAGGAAACCCTCTACAGCTTGGCAAGACGCTATAAAGTGAAGGTGGAAGACCTAAAAAAATGGAACAACCTGCCCGATGATCATATCAAAATAGGTCAAATTCTGCGGGTCAAATCACCCATGTAACCGATCATGACCCGCATTACCCTTGTTGCATTGGCCGCGCTGATCTTAGGCGGATTTTCCATGAGCCCAACTGCTCTTGCGCAGGTGAACACGGCCCGCAATGCGGGTAAGTTCGTGTTGAGTGGCTACGTTCGCGACGGCAAATCGGGGGAGTCGCTTCCCGGCGCATCCCTCTATTTCCCTTCACGCAGTGGGGGCACAACCACCAATGCGTACGGCTTTTACTCAATCACCCTACCCGCCGACACCTATTCAGTGGAGGTAAGCTACATCGGATACACCCGCCTTAGTTTAACGGTGGACCTGCGAACGGGCGACCAAACGCTTTCGCCGCGCCTGAAACCCTCGGAAAGCCTGCTCAAAGAGGTCGTGGTGGAAGGCGATTTGGTGCAGCAAAAAGAAACCGAACGCACGGAAATGAGCATCATCAACATCCCCATACAGCAGGTACGGGAGATCCCTGCTCTGCTGGGAGAAAAGGATGTCCTCAAGGTCATACAATTGCTTCCGGGCGTTCAAAAAGGGAGGGAGGGAAACGCCGGAATTTATGTGCGGGGGGGCGGTCCCGATCAAAACTTGATTATTCTGGATGAAGCAAATGTCTACAACGCGTTCCATTTATTCGGATTTTTTAGTTTGTTCAACGGCGACGCCCTCAAAAGCGTAGACCTCATTAAAGGCGGATTCCCTGCGCGCTATGGGGGCCGATTATCATCGGTGATTGAATTGAATATGAAGGACGGCAACAAAGAGGAGGTTAAAGGAGAAATGGGCATCGGGCTCATTTCCTCCCGTGCCACCGTGGAGGGGCCAATTGCCAAAGGCCGATCTTCGTTTTTGGTCAGCGGCCGGCGCACCTACTTCGATGCCTTGGTGAGGCCATTCCTTCCGCGTGGACAAGATGGCGGTTACTATTTCTACGACCTTAACGCGAAACTCAACTACGACATAGATGCCCGCAACCGGATCTTTTTGAGTGGTTACTTCGGAAAAGATAATTTTTTCTTGCGGTTCAACGACTTCGGCGAAACCTTCCGTGCGGGTGTCGATTGGGGGAATGCAACGGGCACATTGCGTTGGAACCACATGTTCAATAACCGCTTGTTTGCCAATACTTCGCTTATTTTTACCGATTATACTTTCCGCAATTACATCACTTTTTCTGATAATTCCGATTTCTTTTCGCTCATTTACCGAAGCGGCATACGTGATTTCAGCCTCAAACATGACATCGACTACCGACCCAGCGAGAACCACAGCATTCGCACCGGATTCCAATCCATCCTGCACCGCTTCAACCCCTCAGCCTTGGCCTTTGAAAGTAGTTTTGAGAACATCGACAGCACCAACGATAACGTCATTTGGGCCTGGGAACATGCGGTTTATGCAGAAGACGACATCAAGCTGAATACGAAGTGGAATGTCCAGCCAGGGGTACGTCTCACAGCCTTTTCCGTGGCGGGCACCACCTACAAAAACATCGAACCCCGCTTATCGTCGAACTACCGCTTCCGCAAAAATTGGTCGGCCAAGTTCGGCTATGCCTTGATGAACCAGTATGTTCACCTCATCAGCAATACGGGGGCGGGACTACCCACAGACCTCTGGGTGCCGGCCACGCCGAACCTCAAGCCTCAGCGCTCGGAACAGTTCGCCGCCGGTTTGGCCTACGACTTCCCCAAAAAACCGGTGTCGCTCACCTTCGAACTCTACCACAAAGACATGGATAACATCATCTCGTATCGGGAAGGTGCGTCATTCCTGAACCTGGAGCCGGGCGCCGCCGATGCCGATAAGTTCCGGTGGGAGGATGCCGTTACCAGTGGTCGTGGCAACTCGAAGGGTATGGAAGCTATGATTCAGAAGAAGTCTGGTCGATGGACGGGTTGGATGGGCTATACCCTGTCCTGGACTCGCCTTCAGTTCGATGAGCTCAACAGTGGTCAGCCTTTCTGGGCACGCTACGACAGACGCCACGACTTTTCTGTTGTGAGTAACTACACCGCGCGCGAGATGCGCCCCAATAAAGACGGGGTGAAAGTATCGGCCACTTGGGTTTATGGCACAGGCAACGCCATCACCCTTCCGGTCGGCGAATTTTCAGCACCCATCAACCAGCCTGGAGGCGGTCCGCGCGACGATTCGTGGGACTGGTTCACTTATTCATATGTCAACCAATACCCGGGTCGCAATCAATTCCGGATGGCGCCCTACCACCGCCTCGACTTCGGGCTTCAGTTCATCAAGCAGAAGAAAGGCTATGTACGAACCCTTGAGCTGAGTGTGTATAATGTTTACAACCGCCTAAACCCCTACTTCTACTACATTGGTTCGGCCGATGGCGGCTTTTTCGGTGGGGGTGACCGGCGGGTGCTGCGACAGGTAGCATTGTTTCCGCGCATTCCGTCCATTTCCTACAATATCTCCTTCTGATGAAAGCATCCCTCTATACAACCCTTATTGGGCTCGTCATCATCATGCAACTCAGCTCATGCGAATCGATGGTGACCGATGTTCAGTTGCCCAAAGTCGACCCCGTTTTGGCCGTTTACGGCTTTATTTCGCCCGATGAACCCGAAATCAACATCCGTGTAGGCCGCTCTCTTCCCATCTACAGCAGACCCATCGCTGGCAGCGACACAGTGTCCGATGCCGTGGTCATGCTCTACTGCGAAGGCCGTTCCATTCGGGTTCCATACAGCGGCAGCAGTTGGTACTCGGTGCCGTCGGGCGCCTTTCCTTTGCCACCCGGCGCTATATGCAGTTTGGAGGTGACAACGCCCCGAGGGGAACGAATAACCGCGGAAACCTTAATCCCCAGTCAGTCTGCAAGCGTCATCCGCTACGAAATTGGCCAAATTCAAGACCCATTCGGTTTTAATGAGGATTTTGTTCAGGTATTTTGGGATGACTTGCCTGGTTCCGACGACTACTACCACCTGATTGCGCGGGAGGAGTCCATTTTTTCGGGCGACACTTCCAATTACGTTCAGAGCAATCAGGTTGTGGACACCCGCGACGCCCGAAATGGGCAATTCTCCGCCCGCATTCCTGTTTACTTGTCTAATGGGAATATGGGTGACTCGCTAAAACTCGATGTTGGCCTTGCCACAACAGGGCGCGACTACTACCGGTATCATTTTCTGAGGCTCAATTACTTTGGTGACAACCCTTTTGCTGAACCCACCGTGATGCACCGAAATGTAGTGGGAGGGGAAGGTGTTTTTGCGGCTTACCGCTACCAAAACTTACGCCTGAACATACCGTATCGCTCAACCCCGTGAGTGCTATTGCGGATGGTTTACTTCTTCTCTGCTCATCTCTAATCTCACCTGAACGCATTCCAGAGTTTAGGAATGGCATTCCGGAGCAGGACTTACATGCCTGAGCACTTCGGCTGTATCAATCCCCAGAGCATCAAAATCAATCCCTCAGGCAACGAACGGCATACCCATAAGCTTGGGGATTTGAATTGTTGGCCACAGAATTGAAACTCGTATTTAAGCTGCGGTACCACGCCCATCCCGCCGATCCAATAATTGTCGTACTCCACCAGTGGCCGACATTACCCAAATCACCATAAACGCCCCCTCCACCCCGCACTCCACCAGGTAGTCCCGTAAAACCACTGGAATTCGTTGCCCCTGTGTTGGGGGAATTCCAGCCTGTTGTACTTTTCATTTTTCCACCCGCAACGGATGACCCTCCAAGGAATGTGATCAGCGAAGCCCATTCCGTATCCGATGGTACGTGCCAACCCGTTGGGCACAATCCTCTTGAATCATTGGCCGCATACCAATTGTATAACTTGCCATATAGTGTGTTGTTCGATGTGTTGTTGTCATAAATGGCGTAGGCTCCAGAACTGGCAGAACCCCATTGAGAATTCGATAATCCTGTTGGGATGTTGTCGCCATTCCTATACTTGCTCACTTTTAGATTGCTTTGTGACCAGCATTGGGTTCCAATCTGAACAGTGTTGTATGTATTGCCCTCAACATCCGTCATCATCGAAAGGCCGCATTCGAATAGGGTAGTGAAATTTATCTCGTTCCCGTAGCTCGTCCCCACGCTATTCGTTGCGTATGCGCGTACATAATAGGTGCTGAACGAGGTTAATCCAGTTAATGTACTGCTGAATGAGCCAGTACCCGTTCCATTATTCGTGATGGTTCCAGAAGTAGTTGGGGCACTGGAAAGGCCGTAAGCCACCCCACGTGCCGTTACGGAAGCGCCACCGTCGGCCGCGACCACACCTCCTGTGGTGGCACCAGTTGCAGTAATCGATGTCGCTGTTGATGTGGTAATCAAAGGGGGGCACCCTCCAAACCCCCAGGTGGGTACCCCATTGCATGCATACATCATTTGTCCATGTCCGCCTGGAGGTAACGAGGCCCAACTGCTCCCGTTCCAATATTTAATCTCGCCGATGATCGAGCCATTGGGGAATGTGCCCGCCGGACCAGCTGGACCCTGCGGGCCCGTGGCTCCGGTTGCACCCGTTAAACCCTGTGGGCCGGCTGGGCCGGCCGGACCTATTATCCCTTGAGGACCTTCCGGACCAGTGGCCCCGGTTGCCCCGGTTAGCCCCTGCTCACCAGACGGACCTGCCGCACCCTGAGGACCTACCGGACCCTGCGGACCTTGTATCCCTTGTGGGCCGGCCGGACCCTGCGGACCCATAGCCCCCGGTTATCCATCTGCACCAGCCGGACCCATCGGACCCTGCGGACCTTGTCTCCCTTGAGGACCCATCGGACCCTGCGGACCTTGTATCCCTTGAGGACCCATCG